>DASWKY010000001.1:0-4215 GCA_036396395.1 Bacteroidota bacterium
GCCCATACAAATCCTCAGCAACAGTTCTCAAATTTTTTCAATGGGTATGCAAAAGCTATCAATAAAGCGTACGGGCGGTCGGGAAGCCTGTTTCAGAAACGTTTCGGGCGAAAAGTCATAACATCACAACAATATTTAGTACGGTCTGTTTGTTATATCCATTGTAATCCGGAAATTCATGGTTTTGTTGAGGATTTTCGGAAATACCCTCACTCATCTTACCATACAATACTCGACAACAGCATTTCGCGAATTACGACCGATGAAGTACTGGAGTGGTTTGGAGGAGTAAAAGCTTTTGAGGAACAACACCACACGTATATCAAAAATCGAGACTTTACCGGAGTCGATCAAGAACCAGATTAACTGCCAGACCTGCGAGGTTTCCAAAACCTCGCAGGTCTTACATATAGACGAAGGAGCATCCATGACAGCTATCCGTCAAACAGCGTTGGAACACCAGTACGGCGGCGAGAAGCATTTCCGCTGGCGCGGCGGGGAGATTTCGAGAGTAGAAGGGTTCACCGACGCCGTGTTCGCGTTCGCCGTCACTCTGCTCGTGGTCTCGCTCGAAGTGCCGCGCACGTTCAACGATTTGCTGGTGACCATGCGCGGGTTTCTTGCGTTCGCTATCTGCTTCGCAATGTTGATCTACCTCTGGCATTTGCATTACGTGTATTTCCGGCGCTACGGACTGCAAGACACGGTTACCATTACGCTCAACGCTCTGTTGTTGTTCGTCGTCCTCTTTTACATTTACCCGTTGAAATTTCTCTTCACTATCGTCATTAACAGTATGATGGGAATACCGGTCGGGATCCAACTTGCCGACGGCAATGTGATTTCCCCCTTGGAACCCGGACAGGGTCCCACGATGATGTATATTTACAACGCCGGATATATTGCCGTGATGATGCTGTATGCATTGCTCTACGGGCGCGCGTACCGCAAGCGCGGCGAGTTAGAGTTAAACGAGATTGAGGCGTATGATACGCGGGCGAGCATACAGCGGCTGTTTGTGCAGGGCGGCGTGGGCGTTTTTTCGACGCTCATTGTTGTCTTCGGCGGCAACCAATACGACCAGTACGCAGGGATGTCGTATTTCCTCATTGGCCCCGCGATGTTCGTGCACGGGTGGGTCTCCGGCGCGCGGCGTGGAAAATTGCTGGCGAAGATTCAGGCAGAAAAAAAATAAGGTAGGCGCAACCTTTTAGGTTGCGGGTTGTTGACGAGAACACTGGGGTAAAAGTCCGACATCTTGCCCGCACGCGAGCCGGCGAGATGTCGGACTTTTTGCCTGTTTGGGCACACAGCAGTGTGCCCCTACGAGAAATGGCGTGTTGTACAACAACAATCCCCGTTCACGCCGGGGCGCGAACGGGGATTTCTGTAAAACCTCCAAGCTCGTTACTATTATTCTTTTGGGGGCTCCTGTGACGGCAGTGGGTTGTCGGTATTCCCGATTTCCGCAGTGATTTTCCACGAGCCGTCCGACTGTTGCTTCCAGAGCGTGATATATTTTCCTCTAACTTCGAAAGGAGCGGTACCATCAACCATTTCCCCTGTGATATGATAGGCGCCTATTTCATAGGCAACGTTGCCCGAGGCTTGCACGTCCACAACCTCTAGCTCGAATGAGGTAAACTTCAGTCCGGAGCTCATCATGGTCATGAACAATTCCCGCGCTTTGTCCTTCCCTTTCGCGGCAGGCATGTATTCCGGCATCTCGACCACATCGTCCGCAAAATACGCCATCACGGAATCGTTGACAGCACCGGATAACCACATCTCGAGAGAGGCGGCATTATATGCATCAATTGTCTGACGCAGTTTAACCATGTCCACTGCCGGCGGCGCGCAGGATGCAACCAACATCATCACTACAATGAACAGCATAAAGTGGATACGCATTTGTCCTCCAAATAATGTGTTGGTTACTTCTTTTTCGTATCTGCCGGAGGTTCCATCGCGGGCGGCGGCGTGTCCGTATTCCAAATCTCCGCGGCGACCTTCCACGACTTGTCCGCTTGTTGTTTCCACACGGCGACGTATTTGCCGGTGTCGTTCATATCGCCCATACCGGGGATGGTCATCGTCATGTCGTACGTGCCAATCTCGTACGCGACGTTACCCGCGGCTTGAGCATCCGTTACGGTGAAGCTCGCGGAATTGATCTTCATGCCGGACTGCATCATCTGGTCAATCCATGCTTTGATGGCCTCTCTGCCCTTCAACGCGGGTCCATTGGGCGGCATTGAGACGGCGTCGTCAGCGTAGTACGCGAGGGCCTTTTCGCTATTGGAATTGGTCGTCATCGATTCTACGGTCGCGGCGTTATAGTCGTCAATGGTCTGACGCAACGCGGCCATATCTACGGCGGGCGGCGCGCAGGATGCAATCATCAGGGAGAGTACAACAAACACAAACAGCAAGTTGCGGGTACGCATACTACCTCCAAAAATAATCTTGTGATGGGAAAGGGAAATTGAAATCGGTAGGAAAATAAACAATGCTCCACCGAGAATCAAGTAACCGCGCTGCTCTTGCATTTGTCGGGCTTTTGCCCTATTCTTGTGCACTGCAATTTCTACTGGTACGCTGAGAGAAGTGGCTCAGTTTCTCTTTCCTGTAATCCTCACACATAGGAGATTACGATGAACATTAAATTTTTTTCATCTCGTTTTTTACTGATTCTTGCGTTTGTTGTATCGTTTCACAGTGCGTACGCGCAACAGACGGATGCCCAGCTTCGCGCGAAAGCAGTCGAGCTTGCGCAGAAGTTCATCATCGTGGATACGCACGTGGATATTCCCTACCGCTTGTCGGCAACGTGGGAAGATATTTCGCAACGCACGGAGAAGGGCGACTTCGACTACGTGCGCGCCAAACAGGGCGGGCTCGACGCGCCGTTCATGTCCATTTACGTCCCCTCGAGCCGTGAAGTGAATTTCAAATCCCTGGGCGCGAAGTCGCTTGCCGATTCGCTCATTGACATGGTGGAAGGCTTCCAGCAGAAATGGTCCGACAAGTACGCGGTCGCGAAATCTCCGGCGGACGTACGTGCGCAATTTGCGCGCGGCCTCATCTCGCTCCCCATGGGCATGGAGAACGGCTCGCCCGTCGAGGGCAAGCTGGAGAACCTGCGGCATTTTTACAACCGCGGCATCCGCTATATCACGCTCACGCACGGCAAGGACAACCATATCTGCGATTCGTCGTACGACACCACGCGCACGTGGAAAGGCTTAAGCCCGTTCGGTAAGCAAGCGGTGGCGGAAATGAACCGCCTCGGCATCATGGTGGATATCTCCCACGTTTCTGACGATGTCTTTTATCAAGTGATGGAACTGACGAAAGCTCCAGCGATAGCCTCGCACTCCTCCTGCCGCGCGTATACGCCCGGCTGGATGCGCAACATGTCGGACGATATGATCAACGCACTGGCGAAGAGCGGCGGCGTCATCATGATTGCCTGGGGTTCGTCGTTTCTCAACGAAGACTACCGGCAATGGGGCGATAAGGTCGGGAAGCATCTCGCCGCGAATAACGTAGGGTTCGACAACCCAAAAGCGGCGGAGTTGGTGAAGCAATTTGAAGCATCGAACCCCAAGCCCCGTGTCACTGTCGAAGAAGTCGCAAAGCACATCGACCATGTGGCGAAGCTCGCGGGCGTTGACCACGTGGGCTTCGGCTCGGACTTTGACGGCGTGGGCGACACTCTGCCGGAGGGTATCAAGGACGTGTCAATGTATCCGAATATCCTTTACGAACTACTGAAACTCGGCTACTCCGAACAGGACATCGAAAAAATCTGCAACGGCAATATCCTGCGCGTCTGGTCAAAAGTGGAGCAGGTCGCTCAGGATATGCAATCAAAGTAAATGCGCGCGATGGAAAATCGGTCATGGAACTTGATAATCATGCTGTGCTTCGCCATAGCAACGGACACATCCGCACAAGACTGGTCAGACCGTGAGTACGGCATCGGTCTCATCGGATTTCCGATCCCCTCTGACCAGCCTCCCGGTTCGTCGGCGAACGGTATAACGTTGGCATTCTACTCAAGCCCATCTAAAGAGTCGCCACAGGCGGCCGAGCTCAGGTCTGATTCACTGAAATTGATGAACGAAGGTGAAACAGTTTCTTTGTATGCGCGCGCGCTCGAATATGAGTATGAAGATGTTGGCTTTCCTATCCTCGAGTTCACGCCGGATT
>DASWKY010000002.1:0-9814 GCA_036396395.1 Bacteroidota bacterium
CCATCAAGCCCGGTTGTTCGTATCCGTTTAAGGACCTCTGCGGCTGTGGCGTCGCATTCAAGTTACTACAAGCACTAACTTCGAGAGAGCCTCTCCAATCGCTCTTTACACAGAGGGGCGAGGGAACTCTGTATGAATACCTCGATTTCGTTGCGCTTGCCACTACGGCGGATATCGTGCCGCTCACCGGGGAAAACCGTACGATCGTCAGTCTTGGGTTGAATGTCATCAACAAGAAATCCAGACCAGGCATTCAGGCGTTGATCGAAACCTCCGGCATGAAGCGCAAAACAATATCTGCCGGGCAGATTGTCTTCATCCTCGCACCGCGCATCAACGCGGTGGGCAGGATCGGCAACGCCATGCGGGCGGTGGAATTACTCACCTGCGAAACATACGACGAAGCGCTTCAACTTGCGCAGGTTTTCGAAAGCGAAAATCGAGCACGCAGAAAATTAGACGAGGAGGCCTTTCTCGAAGCACAGCAGATCGTCGAGAATTCTCCCGACCTCCAAAACGAGAGCGCAATCGTGTTGCACGGCGAAAGCTGGCATCCGGGCGTCATCGGCATCGTCGCTTCCCGGTTGGTCGAACGCTACTACCGCCCCGCGATTGTGATGACAACGGTGGACGGAGTGGCAAAAGGCTCGGCTCGCAGTGTGTCGGGGTTCGACATCCACCAGGCGCTGAAGCACTGTGAAGAGAAGCTTGTGCAATTCGGCGGGCATAAATATGCCGCAGGACTTACCGTCGACCTGAATCGCGTGGATGAATTCAGAGAGGCATTTAACGCTGTGGCAAAAGAGCATTTGACGGAAGAATTGCTCACGCCCCGTATCCGTATCGAGGCGGAAGTAAACCTCGGCGAGTTCACGCCGAATTTCGTCAATGTGTTGACGCAATTCGCGCCGCACGGTCCCGGAAATATGCGCCCGGTTTTTGCGGCGCGGAACATTCAAATCAACGGCGCGCCGCGCATCGTCGGCAAAAACCATTTGGCGTTCAAGGTACGGAAAAACGGCAGAATTTTTGACGCTATCGGATTCAACTTAGGCGGGTTGATCGACCGCATGCGAAACGGTAACAAAGAAATCGACCTCGCGTTCTCTATCGACGAAGGTGACTATGCCGGCGAAGCGATTCCACAGTTAAAAGTGCGGGATATTAAATGATTATCCTCGGCGTCGACCCCGGCACACTGGTAACAGGCTACGGCGTGATCGAACGGAAAAATGGAAAATTCCGTGTGCTCGAATATAATTTCGTGAAAAATCGAAGCAGTCATTCGATGCCCCTGCGGCTCAAAGCGATTTATTCGGCATTATGCGATGTTATCAACCGCCACCACCCGGACGAATTCGCCATTGAGACTGCTTTTTACGGCAAGAACGCTCAGTCCGCGCTAAAAATCGGACATGCCCGCGGAGTATCCATCCTCGCTGCGGTGAATCACCAGTTGCCGACCGCCGAATACTCTCCGCGCGAAGTGAAAAAAGCCGTCGTCGGGAACGGCGCGGCGTCGAAAGATCAAGTGCAATTCATGGTGAAATCCATTCTACAACTGCGCACAACGCCGAAATTTTATGATGTCTCGGACGCACTCGCAGTCGCCCTTTGTCACTATCACCGCAAGGGCAGGAAAGAATTAATCAAACGAACAAAGAAACGCTCTCGCACGACATCACAGTCACAGTGGGCGGCGTTTCTGAACGAACATCCTGAACGAGTTCTTAACACATGATCGCCTCACTCACCGGCATACTCAAAACAAAAAACCCGACCGAAGTCGTCGTGGATGTGAACGGCGTCGGATATGCTGTCAGCATTCCGCTTTCGACGTTTGAGAAGTTAGGCGCGGTAAACTCGACAGTTGCGCTCTACACGCACCAAGTCGTGCGCGAGGATGCTATCGTCCTATTCGGATTTGCAACGGAAGACGAGCGGAGTGTGTTCCGACTGTTGATTACCGTGAATGGTATCGGTCCAAAAATAGCTCAGGGGATACTTTCCGGTATCACCATCGAAGAATTGAAAAGGTATATCTCGGGTGGGAATATCGCGTCACTGACCGCAATTCCCGGCGTCGGCAAAAAAACCGCCGAGCGGCTTGTCGTCGAGTTGCGCGACAAAGTTAGTAAGATTGCACCTGCGGGCGTTGCGGGTGGATCCGGCGACAGAACGTCGGCGATCCGCGCCGAAGCGTTGCTTGCATTAACCTCGCTGGGCTACCAGCGAGCGGCGGCTGAGAAAGCCATCCGCCAAGCGTTGAACGAAACGAACGGGGAATCACTCACGGTTGAAGAGCTTATCAAGAACGCCCTCCGCTTTACCTTCCGCTAAGACGGCATGACCTTGCACTTCAGCGCGCTTCTCGGTACCTTGTGAGCGCCATGCGAAAATCCGACCTGACAGCCCCCGAACGTTTCGAGAATGAACTCGAGCTTGACCAAACTCTCCGCCCGGGAGAATTCCACGATTTCGTCGGACAGGAAAGAATTGTCGATAACCTCCACGTCTTTATTACGGCGGCGAAGCAACGGAAGGAATCGCTCGACCATGTCCTGCTCACAGGTCCGCCCGGACTCGGCAAAACGACGCTCGCACACATCATCTCGAACGAGATGGGCACAGGCATCAAGATTACTTCCGGTCCAGCGTTGGATAAGCCGGGCGACCTCGCCGGCATTCTCACGTCGTTAGAGGCGGGCGAGGTGCTCTTCATCGACGAAATCCACCGCGTACCTGCAAAATTAGAAGAGTACCTCTATTCCGCGATGGAAGATTTTCGGGTGGACATTGTCATCGATAGTGGGCCCGGTGCAAAGACTATTCAGCTCGCGTTACAGCCGTTCACGCTCGTCGGAGCAACGACGCGCGCGGGACTACTGAGTTCTCCCCTCCGTTCGCGCTTCGGCATCACGAACCGGCTGGATTATTATAATAGCGACCAGCTGCAAAAAATCATCCGCCGCTCAGCTTTGATTTTAAGCATCACAACGGAAAAAGACGCCATCCGGGAAATCGCCACACGCGCGCGCGGCACGCCGCGCATCGCCAACCGACTGCTTAAACGCTGTCGCGATTTCGCTCAGGCAGACGAGCGGCTCGAACAGCACAAAGGCGTCATTACACGCGAGGTCGCTGACTTTTCGCTGAAAGCGCTGGAAGTTGACAGCCATGGCTTGGACGAAATGGATAAAAGAATTCTGAAAGCGATTATCGAAAAATATAACGGCGGACCGGTAGGGCTCAGCACGCTCGGCGTCGCAGTCGGTGAAGAAGCCGGAACCATCGAAGAAGTATACGAACCGTATTTGATTCAGGAAGGATTCTTACAGCGCACTCCCCGTGGCAGAGAAGCAACGGACGCTGCGTATAAGCATTTCGGGCTGAGCAAAAAATCTACATCTCAGAATACTCTGTTTTAACTCACACCCTAAAATTCCTCAGATACTTCAGCACAGAACTCATATCTGCTTAATCGTGCATCCTAAATTGACACTCTTTGGAATTTACGTTACATTCGTCTGAAAGAAAAATCGGAGAAAGACGAGCAATGCCCGACAAAGACCTTCAATCTATTCAGGAAGCACGCGACCTCGTCCAGAAAGCGAAGGAAGCCCAGCTCGCGTTCAGGAAATCCACACAGGAACAGGTGGATAAAATCGTGAAAGCGATGGCGGACGCCGGTTTCGCCGCGGCTGAAAAGCTTGGCAAAATGGCGCACGAGGAAACGGGCTTCGGCAGGACGGAGGACAAGAAAAAGAAAAATGAATTCGCCACCCGGCGCGTCTGGGAATCCATCAAAGACCTCAAGACAGTCGGCGTCATCAACGATGACCAAGAAAAGAAAATTATCGAGATCGCCGAGCCGATGGGCGTCGTCGCCGCGCTGATCCCCTCGACCAACCCTACCTCGACGGTGATGTTCAAAGCGATTATTTCCGTCAAAGGACGCAACGGGTTCGTGGCAAGCCCGCATCCGCGCGCAGTCAACTCCACACTCGAAGCAACCCGCATCATCGCTCAAGCGGCAGAAGCGGCTGGCGCGCCGGCGGGACTTATCGCCTGCATGTCGGTTCCTTCCATCGAAGGCACGACCGAGTTGATGAAACACAAAAAGACGGCTGTTATTCTTGCGACCGGTTCCAACCCTATGGTGCGAGCGGCGTATAGCTCCGGCAGGCCCGCCTACGGAGTCGGGTCGGGCAATGTGCCTGCGTTTATCGAGCGCACGGCAAATGTCAAAAAAGCCGTCGCCGATATCGTCTCCGGCAAAATGTTCGACTGGGGCGTGCTGTGCTCGACGGAATCCGGCGTGATCGTGGATGAACCGATTAAGCGGCTCGTTATGGAAGAATTCAAAAAGCGCGATGCGTATTTCTGTTCACCGGAAGAAATCGCGCGCCTGAGCAGTACCATGTTCGACACGCGCGGGGCAATCAACCCGGACATTGTCGGCAAGCCGCCGTCGTTCATCGCGCAAAAAGCCGGCTTCGACGTGCCGCGCGAGACGACATGCTTGATTGCCGAGCTTCCCGCGGTCGGTAGAGAGTACCCTCTTTCACGCGAAAAATTGTCGCCCGTGCTTTCCATGTTCACCGTTAACGGTTACCGCGAGGGCTGTGAGTTAGCGATAGAGATGTTAGAGTTCGGGGGTATCGGGCATACGATGGTAATCCATTGCACCGACCCGGAAATCGTCTTGAAGTTCGGCCTTGAAAAGCCTGCCTTCCGTATTCTCGTGAACACGCAGGCGGCATTAGGAGCTGTCGGCTATACAAACGAATTGCTTCCGTCCATGACGCTCGGGCCCGGCACGTTCGGCGGCTCGATTATTTCCGAAAACGTCTCCGCCAAACATCTCATTAACGTGAAGCGGCTGGCGTTCGAGACGCGCCCCATCAACCCGCCTGAAAAATTCACGAATACCTCTGCTGATGTGGTAAAGAAGACAGAAGCTGTCCGCGCCCCACAACCGCATCATGCCGTCGAAGCGCCGCATTCGTGGATCCGCGAAATCGAAGAGAGAATTCGCCTGAAAGCAGGAAACAGTATTCAGGAGTCAGTTGTCAGGAGTCAGAAAACAGATGGCGGTACGCGGTTTGTAGTTAATACTGAGACAACATCAGTCGCAAAGGATGCCGTGTACGGCTCCGGGCTGACGGAAGCGGACGTTGAGCGGCTGTTGAAAAAGGTTGATAAAAAATAATTCCCATTCCGCACTCGGCATTTTGCATTCCGCACTTGAAAAGACTTCCTCGTTCCTTTTACCTCCGCCCCACTCCCCGCGTTGCAAAAGACCTGCTCGGCAAATATATCGTTCGAACATTTCGCGGAAAGAAACTCATCGGAAAAATTGTGGAGACTGAAGCCTACTGCACGGGCGACCCGGCGGCACATTCCTTTCGCGGCAAAACTAACCGGAACGCCGTAATGTTTGGCAACGGCGGACATTTCTACGTCTATTTCACCTACGGTATGCACTGGTGTGCAAACGTCGTAACGCTGCGCGATGGCATTGGAGAAGCAGTGCTGATCCGCGCCGTTGAGCCTATTAAAGGAGTTGAGGCGATGAACAAGAACAGACAATCCAAGAAGAAAGGAATAGGAAGAACCTCTCCCCAACACCTCAGCTCCCCTGCTTCGTGGCTTACAAACGGACCGGCAAAATTCTGTCGGGCATTCGGAATTACAGGAAAAGAAAACGGAACAGATTTGCTTGGAAACACAGTCTATATCGCGACCGGAGAAACAATTCCGCCCTCGAACATCAAGCGCTCATCGCGTATCGGTATTACCATCGGAAAGGAAAAACAGTGGAGATTTTTTGTGAAGGGGAACCCGTGGGTATCGCGGTAAATTAGTTCATGTGCAATTCATTCTTGAGGAATTCCCCCGTGTAAGATTTCTTATTCTTCGCCACCGATTCCGGCGTGCCTTCCGCAACGACTTCCCCGCCTGCATTGCCGCCTTCCGGACCCAAATCAATCACCCAATCCGCCGTCTTAATCACATCCAAATTATGCTCGATGACGATGACCGTATTACCTTTCTCGACCAATTTATTCAACACCAAGAGCAACATGCGGATATCTTCGAAATGCAGTCCCGTCGTCGGCTCGTCAAGAATATAGAGCGTTTGTCCCGTCCCGATTTTTGAAAGCTCCGTCGAGAGCTTCACACGCTGTGCCTCGCCACCGGAAAGCGTCGTCGCTTGCTGTCCGAGGCGAATATATCCCAAGCCGACGTCGAACAACGTCTGCAATTTGCGCTGAATGCGCGGTAGTTCGCTGAACAAGCCGATCGCATCCTCGACTGTCATTTCCAGCACATCGGCAATTGATTTATTCTTGTAGTGCACCTCGAGCGTCTCACGGTTGTAGCGCTTGCCGCGGCAGACATCGCAGAGCACATAGACATCCGGCAGAAAATTCATTTCGATGCGCTTCACGCCGTCGCCTTCGCAGTTCTCGCAACGGCCGCCTTTCACGTTAAAACTGAACCGCCCAGCTTTGTAGCCCCGGATTTTCGCTTCCGGCAGTTGTGTGAACAAATCCCGGACCAACGTAAACAATCCCGTGTACGTTGCGGGATTCGAACGCGGTGTTCTGCCAATCGGCGATTGGTCGATGTCGATAACCTTATCGATCTCACCCAATCCTTCGATTGTTTTGTGCGGGAGCGGAACGACTTTCGCCTGATAAAATTTCTTAGCGAGAACGGGATAGAGCGTCTCATTGATGAGCGTTGATTTCCCAGAACCGCTCACTCCCGTTACACAGGTTAATGTGCCGAGCGGAAATTTGACCGTTAAGGATTTCAGATTATTGCCTGACGCGCCTTTCAGCGTGATGGATTTTCCGTTTCCCTTCCTGCGTACGGATGGAATTTCAATCGTTTTTTTCCCTTTGAGATACAGCGCGGTCAACGACTGTCCCCCGAAGCCATTCCCCTTCTGTTGTAATTTTGGATTCTCAATTTTTAATTGACCGGGCTTGCCGAACGTAACCACATGTCCGCCATGCTCGCCCGCGCCTGGACCGAGGTCGAGCACAAAGTCCGCATGATGTATCATCTCTTTATCATGCTCAACGACGATAATCGTATTGCCGATGTCCCTCAGCAATTTCAACGAATTAATCAGCTTAATGTTATCCCGCTGGTGTAACCCGATGCTCGGCTCATCCAATATATAGAGCACGCCGACAAGCTGTGTGCCGATTTGCGTAGCAAGGCGGATGCGCTGTCCCTCTCCTCCAGAGAGCGTGCGCGCAGAGCGGTCTAGCGTCAGATAATCGAGGCCGACATTCAGCAAAAAATCCAGACGCTGAGTGATTTCTTTGACGATTTGCCGCGCGATTTCCATTTGCCTGTCGGTGAACGACAACCCATTGAAAAATACGCGTGCATCATCAATCGAACGCCCAACGACCTCGGAAATCGTCCACTGCTTGCCTGTCTTCGCGTCTTCTAATTTTACGGCGAGGCTTTCTTTCCGCAGGCGTCCGCCCTTGCAGGACTTGCAGACAGAGGTCGCCATGAACGATTCCACCCACTCGCGTATCTGGTTGGACGTTGTCTCGTCGTAGTACCGCTTCAGCATGTCCATCATGCCGCCGTAGCGGTGCTTGTACACCACTGGCCTGCCGCTTTCGACGTTATACTCGACGTCGAATTTCTCGTCGCCCGCGCCATGCAAGAGCACCTCCCGTGCGTGAGCGGGAATCTTTTTAATCGGCGTATCGAAATCAAACCCGTATCGTTTCGCCACCGCGCGCAACTGGCTGAACATCCACGTCGGGCGAGGCTTGCCGAGCGGCGCCAAGCCCTCGTCGTTGATGGAAAGATTCTCGTCGGGAATGATTAACCCCAAATCGAAAGCCCGGTGCTCGCCCAATCCTTCGCACTCGCCACAGTAACCCGCAGGGGAGTTGAACGAAAACGAATTCGGCGCAAGCTCGTCGTAACTGATGCCGCAAAAGTGGCAAGCGTAGCGCTGGCTGAATAATTGGTCCTGCCCGCCGTCGTTCACCATCATCACGCCCTCGCCGTAACGAAGCGCCACCTCGACCGACTCGGCGATGCGCGAGCGAATTTCCTTCTTCACCTGAATGCGGTCAACGACGATTTCGATGTTGTGAATTTTGTAGCGATCGACTTTCAACCCATCCTTTATCTCCCGCACTTCACCGTCCGTCCGCACGCGCACGAAGCCATCCTTGCGAATTTGTTCGAATAATTCGCGGTAGTGCCCCTTACGCCCTTTCACAACGGGGGCAAGGATTTGCAGTTTCGCTCCTGCGGGATACTTGAGAATGGCGTCTATGATCTGGTCGACGGTCTGGCGCTGGACTTTCCTGCCGCAGTTGTAACAGAATTGCGTACCGACACGCGCAAACAACAAACGAAGGAAATCGTAAATCTCCGTTACCGTACCGACTGTGGAGCGTGGGTTGTGGCTGATCGTCTTCTGCTCGATGGAGATGCACGGGCTTAAGCCCTCGATGTAATCCACATCCGGGCGCTCCATGAGTCCGATGAACTGGCGCGCGTAGGCCGAAAGGCTCTCGACGTACCGCCGCTGTCCTTCGGCGTAGATCGTATCGAACGCGAGACTGGATTTACCTGAGCCGGAAAGCCCCGTCAACACCACCAATTGGTCGCGGGGAATTTCCACGTCGATATTCTTCAAATTGTGGACGCGCGCGCCCTTGACGATGAGCTTTTCTTCTGCCATTAGATGAAAGGTTGTTGTGTGAATGGTAAATCGTTACTTGCCAGAGGGGGTCCCAAATACCAATCTAACGCGAAGGCGTCACGCCGAGCGTTGTGCACTTTCTCAAAAATCCTCGGCGAGACGCTCGTCAGAGTTCGACGGAGTCTGTCGACCTTCGGATTAGTTTTTCAATGAAACAGCTTCTACTTTCTACTCCACTACTCAACTACTCCATTACTTATCTACTCAGCTACACAATCCTCTTTCGCTTATTCAGATATTCGAACAGCGCCTTGTCGAACGGCATGCTCGTATCGAGCAAGACATACTCAATAGCGTTCTCACGGCATTCGCGCTTGTAGCGCTCTAAAAAATCGTGCATGGATTGCTGGTAGGCTTTCTGGATATGCCACGGCTGGGTCATCAGCTCTTCTTTCGTTTCCATGTCGCGGAAGACCGCGTCACTGCCGAAAGCGAACGACCGCTCCATCGGGTCGAGCACCTGCATCACGATAACTTCGTTCCCCTTGTGGCGGAAATGCTTGAACGCCGTCATCACCTGCGCGGGGTCATCAAATAAATCGCTGAGGATAATCACCAGCCCGCGCCGCTTGATCTGGTCTGCTACCGTGTGAAGCGAGGCGGCGATGCCGGTCTTCTTGCCGGGCTGAAGCGTCTCGAGTTCCTTTAGGATTTGTTTCAGGTACGACCGCGTCGCGTGCGGGGGGAGCGAAAAGCGTATCGCTTCGTCATAGACCGTCAGCCCGACGGCATCGCGTTGCTCGACCATCAGGTACGCGAGCGCGGCGGCGATGTATGAGGCGTACTCGATTTTCTTCACCGAGCCATTCGAAGAATAGTCCATCGACTTGCTCGCATCGAGCACGATGTACGATTTCAGGTTCGTTTCTTCTTCGAACTGCTTAATGTAGTACCGGTCGGTTTTGCCGTACACTTTCCAGTCGACGTTGCGGATCTCATCGCCCGGCATGTAGGGCCTATGCTCGGTGAACTCCACGCTGAACCCGTGGTACGGACTTTTGTGCAGTCCGGTGATGAAGCCCTCAACGACGAGCCGCGCGCGCAGTTCCATGT
>DASWKY010000003.1:0-3657 GCA_036396395.1 Bacteroidota bacterium
TCTATATGAACAATCGAATATCCTGACCCCGCCGACGCGGTTTGACCTTGAAATACTCCCCGTGCCGGCGATGCAGGAAGCATTGCAGCTGGAAAAAAAGCAAGTAGCCAATATGGTTATGCTGGGCGCATTCCTGGCGCGACAGCCGGTCGTCGCCTTTGAGACGGTCATGGAAGCGTTGAAGAAAACATTGCCCGAGCGGCATCATGCTCTGTTGCCGCTGAACGCTCAGGCGCTCCAGCGAGGAAAACAATTAGCTGAAACCGCTCTCGTTGAGACACTAGAAGAATAGGTCTTGCGAAACGGTTTCAAAAGGATGGTGTCTATGAAAAACGATGTAAGAGAATGCCGCCACGCCTGCCGAAATACGTGTGAACTCTTAAACGAGGTTCTTCACCGTGAAACGGCATTGCTTCAATTCTACGAGCAGATTGCTCAGCAGTGCGACTACCCGGATATCAAGAACTTTATCCAGGATGTGGTAGAGGAACGGCGAAAGCCGATTGAGCAGATTGTCTCCAAATTGAATGAAATGCGCGCGAAGAGCCAAATCATGGACGGAGTGATTTCAAGTTTTGAACACTGATTAGCAACAACGTGATGATGAAGGAGGTTGTTATGCAACGCTACTTAGAAAAGGCTACGTCATTTTTTGAGATTCCGGTAGATTTGCGGAGCCGGGCGCTGGTTCTGATTGCGGCGCTTCTCCTCGTGACGGTGTTCTTCCTTCCGCTGTGGAACATGCAAATCTACACGAAACAATTCCCCGATGGTTTAGCGGTACATATCTACGCTGATAAACTTGAAGGAGGTGTCGCGGAAGGGCGGGATGATCTCCTGGAGATAAACGCTCTGAACTATTATGTCGGTATGGAACCGTTAGAAGAGGGGAATTTCGCGGAATTCAAGTGGATGCCATTCGTTCTGGGCGCCGTGATTGTGTTGGCGCTGAGGGTCATCGTATTGGGGAAAATGTCCAAGCTCATCGACCTGCTTGTATTTTATGGTTATTTTGGAATTTTTTCGCTGTGGAGTTTTTATTCCAGGTTGTACGACTACGGCCACCATTTAAATCCAAGCGCTCAGATAATAATCCCGCCCTTTACCCCGCCTATGTTTGGACGGACGACCATAGCGAACTTTGACCTCGCCGGCGCACCCGCTATCGGCTCGTACATCATGATCGTTGTGCCCGTCGTCTTACTTACAGCCATTTTGATGTCGCGCTTGGCATGGAGACGTGAGCACATGCCGTCGCGGGATTTTATGACCTGAGAGCGGAGCGGGAACTACTTCTTGTTAAGCGACAAGCATAGATTCAGACAATACAACCGATTCCGAAACTATCTTGTACGAGTGTGTAATCGTTACGCTTGCCCGAAGCATGGCGGATACTGAGCAGTACTTCGTCGTCGAAAGCTCAATAGCGCGTTCAACAGCGGCAGGGTCAATGTCGTCCCCGGTAAACACGTATTCAATATGAATGTCGGTGAAGACCTGCGGATGTTCTTCGCTCACGTTTGCTCTCAGATGAATTTCAAATCCCTTCACCGGTACGCGTTTCTTCTTGAGGATGGAAGCCACATCACTGCCGGTACATCCGCCCAGCGCCATCAAGAGCAATTCTTTCGGCCGCGAACCGGCATCCGTGCCGCCTACACTCTCCGGACCATCCATCATGACCCAGTGATTTGAATCCGCTTTTGCCGCGAAGGTAACTCCCTGAAAATTTTTTACCACTGCCGTTTTCGTAGACATTGAGCATGCTCCTTTGCTTGGTTTGAGTTTATTTCTGCAATAATAATGCCATACAAAGGCTATGAAATCTTCAGCTTCCTGTTCTGCTAAGGAATGGTTTTCCCACATTTGCAAATACCTGCTCTCCGTTTTTCTTATTCCTGCAATAAATCAGACGAGGGTGTCCACACTTGGTTTTTTTTGCCCAGAAATATTTTGATAAAATGGGCAAAATCTGGCATAGGGTTTGCTCAATGGATGGGTAGTGAACTCATCAACAGAGTTATAATGAAGAAATTCAACATAGCAGTTTTTGGCTGGCTTACAGCGGTGATGGTCGCGGCACTGGTCTTTCCCATTGTTGCCGAGCCGCACGCGTGGTACGATTTTCCACGTATTCCTGCTCTTGGGGAACAAGCGCGTATTTTATTCTTTCATGTACCAACGGCGTGGGTAACAGTCGTTGCGTTCTTTCTGTCTATGGTATACGGCATCAAGTATCTCAGGTCAAACAATATGGAAGACGACATCAAGTCTGTCTCGTCTGCCGGGGTTGGAGTGCTCTTTTGTATTCTCGCGACGATTACCGGTTCCGTATGGGCAAAGTTTAGCTGGGGTTCATTCTGGAATTGGGATCCACGAGAGACGTCGATTGCCGTATTGCTCCTCATTTATGGCGCCTACTTCGGACTTCGCTCTTCTCTAGAGGGAGAGGAGAAGCGAGCGAGGCTTTCGGCGGTGTATGCCATCCTCGCCGGAATCACGACTCCATTTCTCATCTTTGTTCTTCCGAGACTCGTTTCCAGTCTGCATCCGGAACCGATAGTGAATGCGGGCGGGAAAGTGCACATGAATGTAACCATGCTGACCGTGTTCCTTGCATCGCTTCTGGGCTTCACGGGGCTTTTCGCATGGATGTTTGATTTGAAAGTACGTCTCGCACGTTTGGAGAAAAACCATCACCCGTAAGGAGGTTTCATGTACGAGTTTCTTGCGCAAAATCCGTTATACGTTGTGCTCAGCATCGTGCTGATTTGCTGGTTCGGCATAGGTCTATATTTAGTGCGACTGGGGAGAAAGATTTCCATTCTCGAACAACGAATGCAATCGTAAGGAGAGAAGTATGAAGACAAAAATCATTGTTGGTTCGGTGTTTCTTCTGCTCGGATTAACATTGGGGGGAATCTCCTTCGTCGAAAGCACCATCGAATATGCCGATTTTCAAACAGCGAAGTCGGTATCACACAAGGTGCAAGTGAAAGGAGTGTTGGTACAGGAGACAGAAGCGGCGTTCGATGCTTCAACCGGGGAGTTTACTTTTTTCCTAAGGGATGAACAAGGCGCTGAATGCAGAGTTGTGTATAAAGGAGCGAAGCCGAATCATTTTGATCTGGCAGATGCTCTTGTGGTGAAGGGCCGTTATGAGAATGGAAATTTTCGAGCCTCTGAAATTCTTACGAAATGTCCATCAAAGTATGAGGCTGATGTTTCTTCATCAATGGAAACACAGCAATAATTTTTTACCTCACTTAGGAGCCAAGCATGAATACCCCTAATAAAATCCTTATTCCGGTTGATATGTCAACGTTTTCTTTGGTGGGTGTACAGTACGGGGAAGAAATTGCTGACCACTTCAACGCCGAAGTAGTCATTGTTGCCGTACAAGATAGCGAGGGGCAAAACTATGCACTCTCGGGTACAACAACACGGAGCAACGAAGCGAAGAACGAGCGCACACACGAGATTGTCCTCGCTATACAGCAACTCCTGATCAATCATAACTTGGCGCTTCGAAGCTTAAAGATCGAAGTTCGTTACGGTTCCCCCGCAGTGGAAATCGTTCGTGCGGCTGAAGACCTCCACGCGGATTTGATCGTGATGTCGACACATGGAAGAACCGGCATGAGCCATGTATTGCTT
>DASWKY010000004.1:0-3098 GCA_036396395.1 Bacteroidota bacterium
GCTTTTTCAACTAACGCGCGCAGTTCGCCCGCGCGCAGGAGTTTCGCACCGTAGTGGTACGCGCCGACTTTAATCGCTTCAACAGCTATTTCGACGGAAGGATTATCGGTCAAGACGATAACAGGGAGGTCGGGCACAAGAGCCTTAAGCCGTTTCAACACCTGCACGCTCGAATCGGCATCGCCGGAGTTTTCGTTAAAAAACATCGCGTCGATCTGTTCATTCTCCAGAATGTGCTGGGCTTGTTGCTCGTCGTTCGCGGTGAAGGTCGTATAATAATCACTGAGCAGAAGTTCAAACTGCTTCAAGAAGACCTGGTCGCGATCGAGTATGAGTAAGGAACGAGAAGACTTCATGCGTGCTTTTTTTCGTCTGTTATGCGACTCTCAACACGGCGTCACCGGCAGGAATGAATGAATATTTCCAGACTACACAAACAAATTTTGGAGAGCGATTTGGCATGGACAGTTCGTCGGGGCTGCAGCAATCGTGTTTCACAATCTTCTGGATTTTCCGGAAAACGAGATTTGACACGCCCTACCACCTCAACGCTAAAGGATGAGTTCCACAATAAAATTCTTTGGGAATTCTTGTGTCCTTGTAATTACTAGTGGGAGGTGGAATATATTAACGTTATTCGCTCAGAGATGCAAGTGACCTCTAGCACCACAAAAGCCATTCGAAAATATAAGGGCATTTCTGTGTTTCGCATATAAACAGGAATTAGCGATTTGACAGGCTGGGTCTGTACATCATCATGCCGACACGTGTTCTTCCTCATTGCTGATTCATGCTGTACGAGAACCAATCTCAAAAACGCGTGTAGGGGGCTGAAGCCCTTAGTTTTCTTTGTTTACATTTCCCCGACCTAAAGGTCGGGGCTATAACCACGCTCTTTAGGTGTGGTCACGAAATCCAAAAATGTATGCCGGGTTTTAACCCGATCTCAAAAGGTTTTATCCATTTTTGAAACCGGTTCTAAGCAACTTCAGCAGACAGTGAATACTGATTGATGATCTGCCGGATAGTTTTTAGAATTTTTCCCGGGACAAACGGCTTCTGGATAAATGCTTTGATTCCTGCCTGGGCGACTTCTTCCTGCATTTCAGGGTCGAAAAAACCGCTGACGAGCACGAGGGGAACATCGCCGTTGATTGCTTTGAGACGCTGGAGCGAATCGTATCCGCTCATGCCGGGTAAGCCTAAATCCGAAATAACCAATGCCAGTTCATGCTTATGCTGTTCAAATACGCTGATCGCTTTCAAACCGTCCTCTGCCGTAATAACACGGTATCCGTAGGATTCGAGAAGCGAGGTGAGGAGCGTGCGCAGGACAAGCTCGTCCTCTACTACCAGTATTGTTTCAGAGCCCCGGAGTTCATCTTCGTTGACACCGTTTTCAACGGTGAGTGAATTCTGTTTGAGTTCGGACGCAGGAAAATATACATAAAACGTAGAACCTTTCCCCGACGCGCTTTCCACGTCGATAAACCCGCGATGGTTTTGCATGATGCTGAAGACAACCGACAGCCCAAGACCCGTTCCCTTGCCGTTTGCTTTCGTTGTAAAGAACGGCTCGAACATGCGCGCGCGGGTAATATCGTTCATACCGGTGCCTGTGTCGGTCACCCGCAAGCGGACGTACTGTTCCTCCAATGCGCCGGCAAAGCGCGTACGCAGTTTCTCGCCCGTCACAGAGTCGGTCGAAATGCTGAGCATGCCGCCTTCGGCTTTTCCGCGCGGCTTATCGAGAATTGCGTCGCGAGCATTCACGCACAAGTTCACAATCGTTTGGTGGACTTGTCCGGGGTCGGCATGAACGTGCGGCAATTCGGGGTCGAGGTTTATCGAGAAGCGAATCGTCTTCGGGAACGTTTCTTCCAACATGCCCATGGCATCGAGCGCAACTTCGTTGATGTTGACGGATTCGAAGAACGCCTCCGATTTCCGCGCGAACATCAACATCTGGCGCACGAGCGAGGCTCCCCGTTGAACCGCTTTTTGAATCACATCCACATGCTCGATGATTTTTTTCGAGTCACCTTTGGCGCGTAGAATCGCCGCGCTGTATCCCATCATGATGGCAAGGATATTGTTGAAGTCGTGGGCGACGCCGCCTGCAAGCCTGCCGATGCTCTCCATTTTTTGAATTTGACGCAGGTCGTCTTCCAACTGTTTACGGTCCGTGATATCGCGGAACGTCGCCACCACCGCTTGCACGCTTGCGTCGTCGAGCAGGTTGGTAAACACACTTTCCACCCAGCCGATGGTTCCGTCGGCTCGCTTCACGCGCAATTGCTCTGTCACCGTTTTTTGTGGTTCTGCCGTCACCTCAAAGAAGAGGCTACGCGCAAAGTCACTATCGTCCGGGTGAATCATGTCGAATACTGAAAGTGCTTGAGAAAGGTCATCGGACAACGAAAAGATTTTTTTCGCGGCAGGGCTGATATACGTTACCATACCGTCGCGAGCGACCAGTGTAATGGCGTCCGAGATATTTTCGATCATCGCACGGAAGCGGCGTTCGCCGTTGCGCAAGGACTCTTCCGCCACCGTCCGCTCGGTAACGTCGCGCGAGATAATGACAATAGCCTTTCCGCCCTTCCTGCTCGCGGCTGGCACAACATGTCCCTGTGATTCTATGTACCGGAGACTGCCGTTTGCCCCCACAAAACGGTAGGAGGATTTTTGTCCCTCACCCGTTCGTACCGTTTCATCGAAAACCTGCTTGATCTTCTGCCGGTCTTCGGGGTGGATTTCCTCGAACGAGCTAGTACCCTTCAGCTCCGTCGGATTCCCTAAGATGGGGAGGTAGGATTTATTGTTGTAGAGCCGTTTTCCGTTAAAGTCTACAATAGCGACGAGGTCGTTGGCATTTTCCAAAATAAGCCGTAGTAACTCTTCGTGGTCGTTGACGTTTAATTCCATTTCAGGCGCAGAGCCTAACCCCTTAAGAAACGCAAACATGTTCTGTTACTTCCTTTCCTAGTCTAAGGTTGAAAATGAATTCTACTTTTCAGACAGACTTCACACATTTCTTGTGCCACCAGAAAACGGGTAAATACCTAATTTCTTGCATATTTTAATACTCCTTTTGT
>DASWKY010000005.1:0-6804 GCA_036396395.1 Bacteroidota bacterium
AGAATTTCCAACCAGGCGTGCTTTTGACTGAAGAAATAGCCGCGCGGGATGACAAAACGCTCAAAACTCCGACGGGCAGGTTCTTGCACTTCCGCCGGTTGTGTCTTCTTCTGAATCAGATAGTCAATGAAGAGAAACACGAGGAATGTTGCTATGACGAATAAGGCGACCATGACCGTATCTCCTGTTGTGTCAACTGTTTGTTCCCTGTGAGCCAGTGAATTTCATTTTCATCACACATTCTACTAGGGTAGTGTCAATAACCGTTCCACAATATTACTTCAAGAACAGAAATCCGTTAACAGATTATTTTGAAATGAGTTATACCAAAAAATGCCCCGTGTTTTTAGAACGGTAGATGTGGTTTAGTGTTAAGTTATTCAGCAGTTATTTCAACTCAAGGAGTCAGAAATCGTAGAATACCTATACAGAATGTGATCGGAGATAGTGTTGAATTTCTCATCGCGTAAAAATGAAATATTCAACAGAAAGGGAGAGCATATCTCGGCTAATTTTTTTTTTGCTTCTTCGAGAAGCGGAATTCCCATTATTGGAGAGTGGTGGAGTAAGTTGAGTAAAATATGTCCATTTTGAAGGTTATGCGCCATCTCGCCCTGTGGCATAGAGATTGCGATTGTGTTTGAGCGAGAAGGTCTGTACTTTACGCGTGTAGAGTTACTCAACGCTGTGCCGTGACCTTCAGTTATTGCAACGACCACCGAAAGACCAAACGTGAAAAGAATTTTCCCGGCATCATTTTACAATGTGGTAACGCTCTCCGGCGCGGCGATTGCCGCCGTGAGCTTCGGCCTCATTCTGTTTCTGATGGTGTTGGAGCTTTTTTCGGAAACGCAGAAGCCGTACATGGGCATTATCGCGTTTGTCATCCTGCCGGGAATCATGCTGTTCGGGATTTCTCTCATCATTGTTGGAATCGTTCGCGAGCATCGCCGGGTAAAGATGGGGCAATCGGCAGAGCCCCAGCTTCCGCATATCGACTTGAATAACCCGCGGCACAGGGTCGCTTTTACGTACTTTTCGTTCGGCACCATTCTTCTGCTCATGTTTTCGGCGTTCGGCAGTTTTAAGGCGTACGAGTATACCGACTCAGACCAATTTTGTGGTGAAACATGCCATTCGGTTATGGAGCCGGAGTATACGGCGTACCAATTTTCTCCTCATGCTCGAGTTGGATGCGCGAAGTGTCATATCGGCCCGGGCGCTGGGTGGTTCGTCCGTTCCAAGCTTTCCGGCGCCTACCAGGTGTACGCAACGTTGTTTAATAAATACCCCCGCCCGATTCCCACACCGATTGAAAACCTTCGTCCCGCGCAAGAAACATGCGAGCAGTGTCATTGGCCCCAACATTTTTTTAACGAGAAACAACACGAGAACTCGTACTTCCTCTCGGACGAGCACAATACAAAATGGAACCTGAATCTACTCATGAGGATTGGCGGAGGAAACAGTGAAGCAGGCCCAACGTCCGGCATTCATTGGCACATGAACATTGCCAATGAAGTCACCTACGCACCGCTTGATACACAGAGAATGGTGATACCCTGGGTCAAGGTGAAAAACAAGGATGGAATTGAGAAAGTGTATAGAAGCACGGCGGTCGACGTGAGCGATGAAGAACTTGCGTCAATTCCAACACGCCGTATGGATTGTATCGATTGCCATAACCGGCCCACGCATATTTATCACCCGCCTGCACAGTCGGTGAATCACGTCATGGCTCTGGGTTGGATCGACCCGGGGTTACCAAGCATCAAAGGTATTGCCGTTGAAGCTCTTGAAAGGCTCTACACCACAAAGGAAGTTGCTCTTGATAGCATCAAGACCATTGTGAGAGAATACTATCAACAGAACTATCCGGACATGGTAACGTCGAAAGCGCAAGCCATTGAACGCGCAATCACAGAGTTGCAGACGATCTACAAGCGGAATTACTTCCCAGAGATGCAGGTGAGCTGGAAACATTTTACAAATAACATCGGGCACTTATACTACCCGGGCTGTTTTCGTTGTCATGACGGGAAACATGTTTCCGACGATGGAACGGTGCTCTCCAAGGATTGCAACCTCTGTCATACGATATTAGCCCAACAGTTTGAGAAAGATAAACTGCGTCTTTCGCTCGGTGGGATTGACTATCGCCATCCTGTCGATATCGGCGATGCGTGGAAAGAAATGAACTGCAGTGACTGTCACAGCAATCAATAACCTATGAACGAGCAGCCCGAGAACCAATATCAGCCGCAGTACCAGCAGAGTAAGCGCGACTTCCTTCATTATTTTCTTAGAGGAAGCCTGTTTGCGTGGATCGCTTCTGTGCTGTACCCGGTACTGGCTTATCTAAAACCACCCAAGCAAGCGGAGGTGGAGGTCACGAGCGTCAAGGTTGGCAAACTGGCTGATATCGCAACAGATAGTGGACAGATCGTAAAATTTGGGTCGAAACCGGTGATACTTGTTCGTGCTGGAAATGGGGACTTGCATGCCTTCTCTGCAACCTGCACACACCTGGATTGCACTGTGCAGTACCGTACGGACATGGGGATGATCTGGTGTGCGTGCCATAACGGCAAGTACGACATCAACGGGCGCAATGTATCCGGTCCACCCCCGCGCCCACTGGATGAATTTCGAGTCGTTGTTCAGGGAGAGGATGTGCTCGTTTCCAAAAAAACATAATCATGCTCTGGCAAAAACTCTATAAATGGGTGGATGACCGCGTGCAGCTTCGCACGCTGGTCGAATTTTTGGGCAAGAAATACGTGCCCGTGCACAGGCATTCTGTGTGGTACTATTTCGGCGGCGTTTCGCTTTTTCTGTTCATCATTCAGGTTGTTACCGGAATACTGCTTCTGTTGTACTACAAGGGCAGTGAAGAGCTCGCGTTCGAGAGCATCCAGTTTATCATGGCGAAGGTTCCCTTCGGGTGGCTGATTCGTTCCATCCATAGTTGGGCGGCGAATTTGTTTATCCTGACGGCGATGATCAACATGTTCAGCGTCTATTTTGAGAAGGCGTACCGGAAACCGCGCGAAATCACGTGGCTGACCGGCATGCTGATGTTTTTCCTCGCTATGGGCTTTGGGTTCAGCGGCTATCTCCTGCCGTGGAATGAGTTGGCTTTTTTCGCGACGAAGGTCGGTACGGACATCGCAGGCGTTATCCCGGTGATAGGGAAACCAATTATGATTTTCCTGCGCGGCGGAGAAGACGTAACGGGCGCGACACTCTCGCGGTTTTTCGGGTTTCATGTCGCGGTTCTGCCGGGAATCTTTACCGTCCTGTTAGGAATTCATCTTCTGCTTGTCCAGCGGCAAGGGATGAGTGAGCCTCTCGGCATGGAGAATTCCCCTCCTGCCGAAAAGAAGACGATGCCGTTTTTTCCGAATTTTTTGCTCAGAGATTTGCTTCTCTGGCTCATTGTGCTCAATCTTCTGGCGATCCTCGCTGTGTTCTTCCCGTGGGAGCTTGGGGTAAAAGCTGACCCCTTTGCTCCTGCGCCGGCTGGGATCAAACCGGAGTGGTATTTTATGTTTATGTTCCAGACGCTGAAATATATTCCCGCGCAAATTTGGGTGATTGACGGCGAGATTCTCGGTGTCGGAGTGTTCACCATTGCAGGCCTTTTGTGGACGCTTATTCCATTTTGGGATAAGAAGAGCGCGCGCGGCGAGCAAAATCGCTTCATCAATTATATCGGTCTGTTTGCAGTCATCTATATTATCATTCTTACGACCCTCGGATGGCTTTCATGAGACGATTCGCATTACTCGGCTTCGTTACGTTCGCGGCTGTTCTGTCGTTTGCCGGTCTTGCCGTCGCCCAAGACAAATGTCTAACGTGTCATGAAACAATCGAAGACAAGCCATCAACACTCTATAAACACGACATTCACTTCCTGAAAGGGATTTCGTGCGCGGCTTGCCACGGCGGAGATTCCAAGTCTGAGGAGATAGAAGAGGCGATGGATCCGGCTAAAGGATATATCGGCGTGCCGACGGGAGATGCTATTTCACAGCGCTGTGCAACGTGCCATTCCGACCCGGAAAAGATGAAAAGCTATAAATCTACTTTGCCGACGGGTCAATGGGAAGCTCTTCAGGAAAGCGTACACGGAAAACTTGCGATTTCCGGTACAGCGAAAATTGGACAATGCACAACGTGTCATGGGGCGCATGGCATCGTATCGGCAAAGAATCCTGCGTCGCCAGTCTATCCCTTGAAGGTAGTCAAGACCTGCGCGACATGTCATGCCGATGCCTCGTTTATGAGATTATATAACCCCTCGCTGGCAGTCGACCAACTGGATAAATACCGGACGAGCGTACACGGTGCACGAAACGCGAAAGGGGATGCGAAGGTTGCCGAATGCGCCAGTTGTCACGGAAGCCATGACATCCGGACCGTGAAAGACGCGAAATCTTCCGTCTACCCGACAAACGTCCCGCAGACGTGCGCCACGTGCCATAGCAATACCGAATACATGAAAGCGTACAACATTCCCACCGACCAGTTTGAAAAATTCACGACGAGCGTTCATGGCAAGGCATTGTTGGAGAAGAAAGATCTCGGCGCGCCCGCATGTAATTCATGCCATGGCAACCACGGGGCAGTTCCGCCGGGTATTTCTTCCATTTCGAAAGTGTGCGGCACGTGCCACGCGCTCAACGCCGATTTGTTCTCTTCCAGTCCGCACAAGAAAGCATTCGACGACAGAAAACTGCCCGAATGCGAAACCTGCCACAGCAACCATGCCATCGTAGCGGCGACGAACGAATTGCTCGGAGTCACGAAAGAAGCTGTGTGCAGTCGGTGCCATTCGAGTACAGAAAATATAAAGGGGTTTGCTGTCGCGCAAACAATGCGGTCGTTAATCGAAGAATTAGAAACCTCTGTAGCCCACGCTTCAACACTTGTGGACGAAGCGGAGCAGAAGGGTATGGAAGTCGGAGAAGCGAAGTTCAAACTGCGGGATGCGCGGCAGGCGCGGTTGCAATCGCGAACCATGGTGCACTCGTTTGATGAAGAACAGTTCCGGGAAATTGTGGATACGGGTTTGAATACCGCAACGACCGTGGCGGGTGAGGCTGACGAGGCGATTGCAGAATACTTCTTCCGCCGCATCGGGTTGGGAATCGCCACGCTGATTATTACTCTTCTCGCTTTTTCCTTGTATTGGTACATTCGACGTTTGGAGCGACATCAATCAAAAGCTGGTTAATTGATTCGACCATTAATAGTACGGAGGACACATGAAAAAAATACTTATGTTGATATCTTTGGTCAGTTGCTTGATCTTGTTTTCGGTAACTGTCGTTGCGCAAAATAAATTTATTGGGGTCAAAGCTTGCCGGCCATGTCACAATACGGCAAAACAGGGCGAGCAATTCCCGATCTGGGAGAAAAGCCCTCATGCCCAGGCCTACAAGACGTTGACAACAGCAAAAGCGAATGAAGTTGCCAAGGCAAAAGGTCTTTCCAAACCGGCGGCAGAATCCCCGGAATGTCTCGAATGCCATGTCATCACCGCAGATGCCAAGCTTCTTGAAAAATCGTTCGACATGAAAGACGGCGTGCAGTGTGAAACCTGTCACGGCGCCGGTTCAGTGTACAAGAATATGACCATCATGAAAGACCACGCAAAGTCCGTGGCGGCCGGGATGAGGGAGTTCAAAGACGAAGCCGCTATCGAAGCGTACTGTAAGACCTGTCACAATCCCAAAAGCCCGAGCTACAAGGAGTTTAAGTTCAAGGAATATTGGGACAAGACAAAGCATACAGTACCAAAGGGTTGATCACTTGTACCAGGAGTAAACGAAATGAAGTAAACCACGAACACGGCGCTGCGGAAAACACCTCAGCGCCGCTGTTATTTTAAAGACATCTGAGTGCTTGGCGCGCCGGGTTATGCAAGGTATTTGCATCCTCGTCACGACCGGCATTCGAGGAGGTTAGTCATGGAAACGAAACATGCGCTGGAACAAGAGAAGAAAAATGGGGGAACAAGAAAGCTGGACACGTTGAAGATACAGGATACGCGGACCGGTAAGGAGTATGAGTTCCCGATCACGGATGGTGCGGTCAAAGCGATAGATCTCCGGCAAATCAAAGTCGACGCGGACGATTTCGGCCTCATGTCGTACGACCCGGCATTCATGAACACGGCGTCGTGCAAAAGCAGGATAACGTCCATCGACGGGGAGAAGGGCATTCTGCTCTATCGGGGGTACCCGATCGCACAGCTCGCTGAAACGCGGACGTATCTCGAGGTCGCCTATGTAGTGTTGTATGGTGAGCTTCCTTCCACAACGCAACTCGAAGAATGGACGGAACATGTTCGCGTACACACGTATGTGCATGAAAGCGTAAAGCGGCTTATGGAAGGATTTCGCTACGATGCTCATCCGATGGGGATTTTCGTCAGCACGCTAGCGGCGCTCTCGACCTTCTACCCGGAAGCAAGGCAAGTGTTGGACGCGGACGTGCGCCGGAAACAGGTCTGGCGGCTTATCGGCAAAGTGCCGACGATTGCGGCATTTGCCTACCGCCACAGCCAGGGACTGCCGTATGTCTATCCGGACAACGAGCTTTCCTACACGGAAAATTTCCTCAGCATGATGTTCAAAATGGCGGAAACGAAATACAAACCGAACAAAGTGCTTGCTCGTGCGTTGGAGGTCTTGTTCATTCTCCATGCGGACCATGAGCAAAATTGCAGTGCCAATGCCATGCGTTCGGTCGGCAGTTCTCAGGTCGACCCGTACTGCGCGGCGGCAGGCGCGGCGG
>DASWKY010000006.1:0-6125 GCA_036396395.1 Bacteroidota bacterium
CAGGTCTTGATGTCAATATACCGATACAATAGTACTTCTGCAAGGAAGGGACGGTGAGTACAATGCAAAATTACCAAGACCAAATGACAAATAATAAGCCCTACGCCTTCATTCTAACTACTAACTACTGACTTCTGACAACTGCCCTCTGCCTTCTGTCCTCTGCCTTCTGACACCACAGAAAAAGACGTAGCAAGCTACGTCTCTACGCAATACTCAACGTTTGCACCCGCCGTACACACCACAGCCCACCCCGAATACTCGAAGCGGGCTGTGTTTGTACCACCAATCCAACGGCGATATTATTGAGTGGACAACGTGACCGTTCCGATGCTGGTCGTTTGTCCTTTGACCACCGCAACGCCGGATATTGTCGTATCGGCGTAGGTTGCATTCTCCGGTTCGAACCTCACATCGTACGAACCTTCGGGCAACGCCATCAGCTTGAACGAGCCGTCCTCAGCCGGCGCGGTCGAGACGGTATCCGAGCCTGCAATCGTCCAGACCATCACGGACGCATCAAGCGGCAGAACTGTGCCCGATATGCTCCCGGATGTTTGGTTCGCCTGCACGCGGATTGTAGGCTTCAGCGTGTATTGCAGCGCGCCGGTCAACACGATAGACCGTGACGCGTCGAAATCCAGCGTAAGCTCGTACGTCTCGCCCGATACGATCTCGAACTGGTGATTCAGCTTGACGCCCGTTTCCGTACCGCTCGCAACAATCAGGTTGAACGTCACCCCGCCCACCACCACGTTACATCCGGCGCCAAGGATCAACCGAATTTGCGTGTAGTGTCCGGCGGAGAGTGAGGCGTCCCCTAACACCGCGCTCGCGCCGTTCCTCAGGTCGAGCAGGTCATACGTGGCAGGCGTACTATTGACGACCACCCACCCGCTCGCGGAATCGGACCCCGCCATGTGCACTTCGACCCTGGTGACGGTGATGTTCACCTCGTCGTAGTCGGCGGGCGTATCAACCATATGCATCCTAATTTGGCCATCCCCCGGTGGTCCGGTTGAGGAATCACAACCGCTTCCAATTAACAGCATAGCCGCTATTGGAATGAATCTCAACAGCACTCTCATAACTACCTCCATGAATGTAAACAAGTGCAACAGGTTCCTGTGTGAACCTATATACAATACACGTGAGGGATACCGTAGGTCATGACAAATATCACGTATTGGTGGATGCGGGAAATATTTACACGCTGAATAGTTGATATGCATCACCTCGTTTGCATATCGCGCCCGTTGTCCCCCTCCTTTTTCAAGTCCCATAGGGATCCCTACGGGAGAGGGGTTAGGGGTGGTTAGCATTTTGCTGTTTCTTTTTTTCGACTGAAGGAGGAACACATTTCTCCACCACCCCTTAGTCCCCTCCTCAATGAGGAGGGGAACAGCAATGCGATGCGTAGCAGAATATATCGCGCTGTTTGCATCTCGCGGCAAATCTCTCTACTTTGCATCTGTGAAAAAGCAAATCGTGTTGCGAAAAAATGAGGACCACCGAATCGCCAAGGGCCACCAGTGGGTCTTCAGCAACGAGGTGAAATCGGTGTTAGGCGAGCCGGAGAGCGGCGATATCGTCGAATTGCTCCGGCACGACGAAAAATTCATGGGCATCGGCTTCTACCACCCGCGCTCGCTCATCAGCGTGCGGGTCGTCAGCCGTGAGCGCGAGGAGATAACGTTCGAGTTCTTCGAACAGCGCATCGCACGTGCGCTCCAGCTTCGCAAGCGGCTCTTCCCGGACTCCGAGACCTTCCGCGTCGTCCACGGTGAGAGCGACTTCCTGCCGGGGCTGGTGGTCGACAAGTACAATGAATACCTCTCCGTGCAGGCGTTTTCCTTCGGCATGGAGCGGCGAATGACACTAATTTGCGATGTGTTGGAATCGCTCTTCCACCCCAAGGCTATCGTTGCGCGGAACGAATCGCCCCTGCGGGCGCTCGAACATCTCCCGCTCGAAAAAAGCGTCCTGCGCGGCACGCTTGACCACACGATCATCTGCGAGAATAGCCTCAAGTACAATGTTGATTTGTTGAACGGGCAGAAGACGGGGTTTTTCTTAGACCAGCGCGAAAATCGCAAGCTCATCCGGCGGTATGCCAAGAGCGCCGCAGTGCTCGATTGCTTCTGCAACGACGGAGGCTTCGCTCTCAACGCGGCGGCGGGCGGCGCAACAAGCGTCCTCGGACTGGATATATCGCCAGCCGCGACCGCGAAAGCCCGTGTGAACGCAACATTGAACCAGACCACCACCGCGCAGTTCGATACCGGTGATGCGTTCGATATGCTGAAAAAATTCGAGGTCGAAGGAAAGCGTTTCGATGTCGTAATTCTCGACCCGCCGTCCTTCAGCAAAAGCAAAAAAACGGTGGCAACAGCATTAAAGGGCTACAAGGAAATCAATACAAATGCGTTGAAATTATTGAATCCGGGCGGGATTTTGGCGACAGCGTCATGTTCGCATCATGTTACGGAGGAGTCATTCCTTGCAACAGTGGAGGCGGCTGGGCGCACTGCGCACCGTTCCCTGCAACTGCTTGAGCTTACCGGCGCCAGTCCGGATCATCCCGTGCTTACGGCAATGCCGGAAACGCAGTATCTGAAATTTGCTATCTTTGTAGCGAATTGATACATTATCTGGCGTATGCAACTGTGAGATGCATCAAGCGTCCGGTAGCAATAACGGAACTATTCGCCGGAGAAATCCGTTGAGAAAGTACACATCGAAAGGGAATACCGTGAAGCTGTTTCTCCACGTCTGCCTGTTTGCCTCGCTCTTAATCATCGGCTCAGTACCTGTACTGGCGCAAGACCTCCCTTCGACCGATACAACTATCGTCTTCCAGCCGTCATCGCCGGACCTGATCATGGCGTCGACTTACAAGCCGATGCGCGACGCGTGGGGTATTGACTTGATGGTTTCCAATAATGGGTTCGGCTTGGGCGGATTCTGGCGGCACGAATACACGGATGAGCTATCCGGAGTTATTTCGCTCGCGATTTCGGACGTGAAGGACGAAGGCGAAGTGGAATTTTTTGACCAATTTTCCGGACAATCGTTTGTCCCGGGGAAAAAGAACCGGCTGTTGATGTTCCCTATGTCGTTTGGTGTACAGTACCGGCTCTTCAAAGATGATATTGTGGATAATTTCCGCCCGTATATCAGCGCGGCAATCGGGCCCTCGATGATTTTCGTCGCGCCGTACTCGAACACGATCACCGTCCCTGCGCCCGGCGGCGGGACGTTCACCTATACCGAACAAGTCGAATTCTTTAACAGCCTGAAATACGGACAGGCGCGCTACACGCTCGGCGGATACATCGGCGGCGGCGCATACTTTGGGCTTGATAAAGGAACGCTGAGTGGGGTCAGCATACGCTATTACTTTATCCCCTTCTCCAGCGGCATCGAGATTTTAGAGCGAGTGTACGTGAAGAATTTCGGCGGGTTCTTTATTACGTTGAACTTCGGCTCCATGTATTAAACAGATACGCGACGTACTAGACCGGTACGTCGCGCACAAGATCAACACTCGGAAATAAAAAACCTGAAGCACAGCGAGAATCGAAGAGCCTCCCCTTAGCTCCCCGTCCTACAAAGCACTTCAGGTATTCATCTGCAAGGTACACGATAGACGAATACCGCGCAGTGATTCGTATCACAGAACATTACGGATAGTACCGGAACGCCACGCCCACTTCTATTCCCAAGCCAACACTCGGCGTGAGAAGAAGCGCGGGGCCGATTTCGAATGCTATATCGAATGGATGGTCGGGAGCGAGGTAATCAACCCCGAACATAAATCGCGCACCCAACGCCACATCGCCGCTGTTGAATCTCGGTCCTCCAAAACCCGCAGAACCCAAAAAAACGCCAGGCCCGTAATAGAACGGGACGTTCGTCTTATTAAACGCGTTCGAGTGGATGAGATAATCCGCGCCGATGGTAATTCCGCCAGCCCAGCCGCCGAGCGAACCTTGGTACGCGAACTTTGAACTCTCCCAGTACTTCACCGACAAACCGGTCGGTGCGCCGAGCACGAGTCCGATACCCAGATTTTTATTTCCGGGACCTTCGGCTCGAAGGGAAGAGCTTAACACCAGTGTAGTAAGAACAAGAAAACAAATGCGTTTCATATTTCCTCCTCTGTTCATAAGTACTGTTTCAAAAATTTTCCGGTGTATGATTTCTCTAACTTTGCTATTTGTTCAGGAGTTCCCGTTGCAACGACATCGCCGCCGGCTTCTCCGCCTTCCGGACCCAAATCGATAATATAATCTGCACATTTCACGATATTCATGTTGTGCTCTATGACAACCACCGAGTGCCCTGCCTGCAACAGTGCGTCGAAACATTTCAGTAATTTTGCAATGTCGTCGAAATGCAGTCCGGTCGTAGGCTCATCAAAAATAAAAAGCACATGTCCGCTGGATTCCGGCATGCCGAGATGATTCGCCAGCTTGAGCCGTTGCGCCTCTCCTCCCGATAGCGCAGTCGCCGACTGCCCAAGGCGGAGATACCCCAAGCCGACATCCTGCAATACCTGGAGCTTTTTCGCAATGCGTTTTCCTTCGGCGGACTGGCTGAAAAATACCAGCGCTTCTGCAACAGTCATATGGAGAATATCATCAACATTTTTCCCACGATAACGAACTTCAAGGACTTCCTGTTTGAAGCGTTTCCCTTTGCACGCCTCGCAGGTGAGGTACAGGTCTGCCAAGAATTGCATCTCGATTTTCTGGACGCCGTCGCCCTCGCACACTTCGCAACGCCCCCCGGGCACGTTGAAGGAAAAATACCCTGGCTTGAAGCCGCGAATTTTTGCCGTTTGAACGTTCGAGAGAAGGTCACGGATCAAATCGAACGCTTTAATATATGTCATAGGATTCGAGCGCGGCGAGCGGCCGATGGGCGACTGGTCGACCATCTCGACATGTTCAATCTGGTCGATGCCTTCGATGGCGGTGTACTTGCCGACGTGTCCTTCAAATCCTTGTTTCTCTTTTTGCGTGCCCGCATAAAGGATATCGTGAATCAACGTGCTTTTTCCCGAACCGCTTACGCCGGTAACGCACACAAACATGTGCAACGGAATTCTCAGGTTGATGTTTTTCAAATTGTTTTCCGACGCGCCGCGGATAAACAGTGAATGTTCAGAATCTTTCCGCCGTTTCTTCGGCGTCGGTATGGAGAGCTTGCCGCTGAGATATTTGCCGGTCAGGGAAGTCGGGTGTTTCAATAACTCGGCGTTCGTTCCGTTGAAAACCACTTCCCCGCCTTGCTCTCCGGCGCGGGGCCCCATATCGACCACGACGTCGGCTTCACGCATCATTTCATCGTCGTGCTCAACCACAAGCACCGTGTTGCCGAGGTCGCGCAGGGATTTTAATATTTTGATGAGTCGCGCCCCGTCACGCGGGTGCAGGCCGATGCTCGGCTCGTCGAGCACATACAGCGAGCCGACGAGCGATGAACCTAACGAGGTCGCAAGATTAATGCGCTGGTACTCGCCGCCGGAGAGCGTCATCGTCAGCCTATCAAGCGTAATGTAACCGATGCCGACTTCAGTGAGGAATTTCAACCGCTTCTTCAACTCTTCGAGGATGCGCTTGGCGACATCGAAATCGAAGGCAGACAATTTCAGGCGCAGGAAAAATTCATTCGCATCCGCGATATTCATTCGCACGACGTCGTGCAGTGTCTTCCCCGCCACTTGAATATTCATCGCCTCGGGACGCAGGCGGGAACCGCCGCATTCCGTGCAGGTGGTGTATCCCCGGTACCGGCTCAGGAATACGCGGTAATGGATTTTGTAGGATTTGCGTTCTATGAACCGGAAGAATTTATAGATGCCGTCAAAACTTTCGTAGCCGTTCAGGATAACGTCAAGCTGAGCCTGTGTTAGTTTTTTGAACGGCACGTCAACGGGAACGCCTGCTTTTTTCGCGATTTTCAGCAAGTCGACTAAATTCTCGCGCCAGCGAGGGAACGACCACGGCTGGATCGCTCCCTGCTTGATTGTTTTGTTGGGGTCCGGCACAACGAGCGACATATCAATACCGACTGACCTGCCGAAGCCCTGGCAGTTCGGACACGCTCCGACCGGATTG
>DASWKY010000007.1:0-3554 GCA_036396395.1 Bacteroidota bacterium
ATAAGGGAAAGCCGATTGTCATAGCAGAACCGGACTCCAGCAGTGCAAGCGCATTTCATGCCATTGCGCGGAATCTTGCCGCACAGATCAGCATCCGCAATGTGATGGCGCCGCCGTTACCGAAAGTGGAAATTCTCATCGGAGCGAATTCCTAATACCGCATTATGGTATCACAAGAAGCTATTGAGCAGAGCCTCACGAAAGTACGGCCGTACCTCCAAGAAGACGGCGGCGATGTGGAACTCGTGCGTGTAACTGATGATGGGATTGTTGAAGTGCGTTTGGTAGGTTCTTGTCAGCAGTGTCCGATGTCGATCATGACGTTACGGGCGGGTATTGAACGGTCACTGATGCTTTCGCATGAAGACGTGCGGCGGGTTGAACAGGTGCGGTGATGTCTTGCGCGCCTCATTCCGAATTTGAACATTACCTTCTGTCTCTCAACTCTACTTCGTTTAATTTCCCTTCTTTCAACTGAATAATTCTTGCAGGGTAGCGGCGCACAAGCTCATAATTGTGTGTCGCCATGAGCACAGCTGTACCGCGCACGTTAATGGTTTTAAGTAATTCCATGATTTCAGCCGATGAGCCGGGGTCGAGGTTGCCCGTCGGCTCATCGGCAAGAAGGAGTGAAGGGGAGTTTACTAACGCCCGCGCGATGACTACGCGCTGTTGTTCTCCGCCTGAGAGTTCATGCGGCATGTGACTGCGCTTGTGGCTTAAGCCCACTTCACCGAGAGCGACGAGCACGCGTTTTTTGATTTCACTGCGCGCCGTGTTGGTCACGTAGAGCGCGAATGCCACGTTTTCAAAAACGTCGCGGTCGGGAAGTAATTTAAAATCTTGAAACACCACGCCGAGCTTCCGCCGCAAGAGGGCGATTTCACGCGGCTTTATTGTGTGCGCATGGAAACCCGCCACGCTGACATTCCCCGCCGTCGGTTTTAGGTCTACATACATCAATCTCAACAGTGAGCTTTTTCCCGCGCCCGTTTGTCCGACCAAATACACGAATTCTCCGCTCGTCATAGTAAAATTGACTTTGTCCAGCACATTCTGGTTGTCGAACGAAACCGTGACGTCTTGTAGTTCTATAATCTGCATGTGATAACGCGTCTGAGTTATTTTTTAGCCGCGGCGGAAAATGTTACAGCGAGCCGTACAGCTTCGAGCATGCTTGAGATATCCGCTTTACCCTTGCCGGCGATATCGAATGCCGTGCCATGGTCGGGAGAGGTCCGAATAATTTTAAGCCCCGCCGAAAAATTTACTCCTGTTTCGAACGAACTCATCTTAAGCGGGATCAGCCCTTGGTCATGGTACATTGCCAGCACGGCGTCATAGTCCTTAAATGCCTTCTTGCCGAAGAACGCATCTGCGGCGAAGGGACCATCTATCATCATGCCTGATTTTCGGGACTCCTCCACGGCCGGTGCAATGACTTCCTTTTCTTCTATCCCGATAAGCCCGTTTTCTCCGGCGTGGGGATTAAGCCCAAGTACCGCGATTTTTGGTTTTTTAATACGATAGTTATTCACCAGTGACTCGTGGACGATATCGGCTTTTTCCACGATTTTGTCTTTGTTCAAGTTCTCTGATACATCACGAAGCGGGATGTGAATCGTGACAAGCCCGACTCGCATCGTTTCGGAGACCAGCATCATCGCTACACGCTTAGAGCGGCTGAGCAGTGCGATCATTTCGGTTTGTCCGGGAAAATCATAGCCCGCAAGCCGTAGCGCTTCTTTAGATACAGGGGCGGTGACCATTGCCTTAGCTTCTCCGCGTGTGCATAAATCGACAGAGCGTTCTATCGCCGCGCCTGCGGATTTCCCGGCACCCTTTGTTATCGCGCCTGGCTGGACGTCTGCCCAAATACCGTCCCCGACATCGAGTATATAGGTCTCGGTATTCTGCGGGACCGGAAAAATTGCTTTCCGAAGCTTTACCTTAATTTTGAATTTCTTGGCGGCGTGCTCAAATACGTTGAGCGGGCCAACCAACAATGGTGAGCATATCTTTCGGACTGAAGGATGTACGGCGGCTTTCAGCGCTATTTCCGGCCCGATGCCGTTAAAATCGCCTATGGTAATTGCGATGACTGGTTTCACAGACTATCAGCGGAGGTGAGAACGAAGTTACCGCTCTTGTATTTATCTGAAAAGACGAATCTTCGCTTCAGCCTGTCGTACGCCCAGAATTCCGAGGGCGCTTCACCCGGAGGCAGGATACGGTCAATACGGGTGGGCTGGCCGTATAGTATGAAAATCCGCCCCCGGTCTGTTTTGTATCCGTCGAGTGAGTTGGGTGTGGAAAAACGCCTGTTTGTTTCATCCACACGGCGATAAAATTCCACCATCATTTCGTTGTATGCCGTTGTGGTGTCCGGATCCATCCGTTTCCAAAATTCATAAAATGCTTTGACATTTCGTTCGAAAGACCCGGAACGCATTTCGGAAATTTCATCTTCCGTTGCGATGTGTTGTAAGGCGTCTATGGCAAGCTCCGAATTTAAGAGCGCCGCCGGACGATTAAGCCAAATCACTTGAAACGGAAATTGTCTCTTGATTTGTTTTTCACCGACACCGAGTTCAAGATTAATCGTGTAGCCGCCGGGTTCAAGTTTCTCAATCGGTAATGGAATATATAAAAGTTTCCATTCCGGATTTCCTGTCGGCTGGATTTTGTACCTTGTTTCATCTTGAGGGTTGATGGGCGTTAAGCCGCCTTTCAGCAGGGTGTAGTGCTCTCCCGCAAACGACTGGAACCAGTCCGCTAATAAACCCCCTTGCCGCTGGATACGCCATCGCACGTTCGGGACGTCAGCATCAGGTAGATAAATTTGATAGGCGATACCGCTAGTTGAGCCGAACGTCACCTGTGTCCCCCTATTCGAGGGAATGATGTAGGTTTCTGATTCATCATCATTGTCGTGACGCAGTCGCGCAAACAACGGGTTAGAAAGCTCCAGCGGTTCAAACACGGGGAGCTTTGTGATGACTTTCTTATCGCGGTCAATGAACTTCCTGCCCGATTCTTTGTCATCTACGCTAAAGATAACGGTGTACTCATCCTCCGGAACTTGAAAGGCAAGGGAGCCTTGTAAATCCGGTAACAGCTCATTTTCACGCGGCTGGGAATCCCTAAGCAAATGGATTTGTCGGATTTCCCTGCCCATAGATACATCCTGTTTGTTACGAAGCTCCACCATCAGTTCGCCGCGCGCGGAATAGCTATTCTCTTTCGCGGGGTCTCGGATAAAAATAAAAAACCGTTGGTTAATTCGGTAGTGTAATCGAACTACCGCCGCGGTTGTGTCGGCGCTGTAAAACGGGATGGCTTCGTACGAGACCGGCAGATTTTGGCGTACGGGCTCATCTCGTTCTTCTTGTGCTGTGGCGACATTCAGTAAGACTGAAATCGCCAGTAGCGCCTGCGGGATATTACGAAAGGGCAAGGTCATGGAGTATTGTCGTATGTTGTTTGCCGATGATTTTTCCTGGGTTAAGGATATGCTTAGGGTCAAAGATACGTTTAACTTCTTCAAAAAGCCG
>DASWKY010000008.1:0-5626 GCA_036396395.1 Bacteroidota bacterium
CATCAAGAAAATGGACGATGCGGGGAAAATCCTCGACCAGGCGGTGAAGAACGGCGCAACGGGATTCGGTCCGTTGCAGTACGAAAGCTCCAAGCGCAGGGAATTGGAATACGAAGCGCTCGCTCGAGCCGCCGAGGACGCGCGTGTAAAAGCCGAATTGCTCGCACGCCAATTAGGCGCAACACTTGGCAGAGTTATGACTGTGTCGGAGTCCGGCGTCAATTACCCCTCGCCCATTGTGCCGATGCGGATGAAATCGGAGATGTCCAGCATGGATGTCCCGGTCATGGCGGGAGAGATGGAAATCTCCGCAAGCGTGGAAATTGTGTTTGAGTTGAAGTAAGCTAACCCTCACCCCGTCCTTTGGACACCCCTCTCCCAAATTGGGAGAGGGGACGGGGGTGAGGGACAAAAAAAATGTTCAAGCAACTCACCGATAAAATAAACTACCACGACCTCGAAACGCAGGTCTTGAAGTTCTGGGACGAACAGAAGATTTTCGCCCGGAGCATCAGCACGCGCGAGGGGAAGCCGTCGTTTACCTTCTACGAGGGTCCGCCTACCGCGAACGGCAAGCCCGGCATTCACCATGTGATGAGCCGGACGCTCAAAGACCTCATCTGCCGCTACAAGACTATGCGAGGGTTTCAGGTGCACCGCAAGGCTGGGTGGGATACGCACGGCTTGCCGGTGGAGATCGAAGTAGAAAAAGAATTAGGCTTCAAGCACAAAGACGAGATTGTGAAGTACGGCGTGGCGGAGTTCAACAAGAAGTGCAAAGAATCCGTGTGGAAGTACAAAACCGAGTGGGAGCAAATGACCCGCATGATGGGCTACTGGGTTGACCTTGAGCACCCCTACATCACGTTCGAGAATAACTACATCGAATCCATTTGGTGGGCGTTGAAACAGTACTTCGAGAAGGGGATGATCTACAAGGGGTATAAGATTCAGCCCTACTGCCCGCGGTGCGAAACGCCGCTCTCCTCGCACGAGATTTCCCTCGGCTACAAAGACGTGAATGACCCGTCTGTGTATGTAAAGATGAAAGTGAAGGGCGAGAACAACACGTACTTCCTTGTTTGGACGACAACGCCGTGGACGCTCATCTCCAACGTCGCGCTCGCTGTGCATCCCGATATTGACTACGTAAAAGCCGAGCACAAAGGAGAGAAGCTCATTCTCGCCGAGGCTCGGCTTGCGGTGCTTGGCGAGGAACACACTGTAGTAGAGAAATTCAAAGGCGCCACGCTTGCAGGAAAAGAGTTCGAGCGGTTATTCAATTATCATAAGGTTGACGGGAAAGGGTGGTACGTCGTCCTCGCGGACTTTGTGACGACCAAAGACGGTTCCGGCATCGTCCACATGGCTCCCGCCTATGGCGAAGACGATTACCAGATGGGGAAGAAGTATAACCTCCCGACGATTCATCCCGTTAACAAATCCGGCGAGTTCGGTCCCGAAGTGACCGACTTCGCGGGCAAGTTTGTGAAGGACGCCGACCCGGAAATCGTTGCGAACCTCAAACAGCGCGGCTTACTATTCAAGAAAGAACAATACCAGCATAGCTATCCCCATTGCTGGCGGTGCGATTCGCCTCTTTTATACTACGCGCGGGACTCGTGGTACATTCGCACAACTGCCTACGCGCAAAGGATGGTGGACATCAACAAGACCATCAACTGGGTGCCGAAGGAAGTCGGCACGGGCAGGTTCGGCAACTGGCTGGAAGAGAACAAAGACTGGGCGCTTTCGCGCGACCGGTTCTGGGGCACGCCGCTTCCGGTATGGGTGTGCGAGAAATGCGGCAACCAAAAATGCGTCGGCAGTGTCGAAGAATTGCGGAAAGGAAAGAACGTCCCCGAACCGCTCGACCTGCACAAGCCGTACGTTGATGCGGTGACATTCGACTGCGACAAATGTGGCGGCACGATGAAGCGCACGCCCGAACTCATCGACGTGTGGTTCGATTCCGGCTCGATGCCCTTTGCGCAGTGGCATTACCCGTTTGAGAACAAGGAGATTTTCGACCGGTCGTACCCCGGCGATTATATCTCGGAAGGCATAGACCAAACGCGCGGGTGGTTTTACACACTGCATTCGATCGGGACGTTTTTGTTCGATAAGCCCGCCTATAAGAATGTGCTCGTCAACGAGCATATTCTTGATAAGCAGGGACAGAAAATGTCCAAGTCGAAGAAGAATACGGTTGACCCGTTTGTGTTGCTAAAGAAATACGGCGCGGACGCCACGCGCTGGTACCTTGTGGCGAACAGCCCGGTCTGGCGGCCCACGCTGTTTGACGAAGATGGCATTGCGGAAGTCCAGCGTAAATTTTTCAGCACGCTCCTGAATACATATTCGTTTTTTGCGTTGTATGCAAATGTCGATAGTTTCGCTTATGTTGAGCCTCGTATTCCGGTAGCCGAGCGGCAGGAAATCGACCGGTGGATTCTCTCCGAGCTCAACTCGCTCGTAAAAAATTACTACGCGTGGATGGAAGACTACGATGTGACGAGGGCGGCGCGGGGTGTGAGTGACTTCACCATCGACCAACTTTCGAATTGGTATGTTCGAAGAAATCGCCGTAGATTCTGGAAGAGCGAAAAGGGCAAAGATAAGACTGCTGCGTACCAGACGCTGTACGAATGCCTCGTCACTGTCACGAAACTGATTGCGCCATTCGCTCCGTTCATCGCCGAGGAACTTTACCGCAATTTGAATGTTGTGACAAGTCAGGAAAGCGCGAATTCCGTGCATCTCGCGTCGCTTCCAGCCGTAGAAGAAGGAGCGGTAGCGGTTGAACTGGAGCGGCGGATGGAGCGGGCGATTCGCATTGTCGGGCTTGTCCGGGCGATGCGGATGAAGTCGAACCTGAAAGTCCGACAGCCCCTGAAGAAAATACTCGTTCCGGTGAAGGACAAGAAAGAATACGAGATGCTGATGGCGATTCGGGATGTTATCCTTGAAGAAACGAACGTCAAAGAGTTGGATGCGAAAATTGACCCGGATATAATAAAGTATAAAATTAAGCCGAATTTCCGTGTGCTGGGGCAAAAGCACGGAAAATCAACCGCAAAAGTGGCGGAAGTGATTCGCAATTTCACTCCTCCTCAAACCAGCAAACTGCACGTTGAAGGCTCCATCGCCGTGAAAGTAGAAGAGAAGGACTTGACGGTTCTTCTTGAGGATGTCGAAATAATTGCCGAAGATATTCAAGGCTGGCTGGTGGAAAGCGACGGGACGGTGACCGTTGCTCTCGATACGGAATTAAACGGCGAGCTGATTGACGAGGGGTTAGCGAGAGAGTTCGTCAACCGCGTGCAGAATATGCGGAAAGATTCCGGGTTCGACGTGACGGACAGGATTCGGATCTACTACCAGTGCTCGGCACGGTTAGGCTCGGCGCTGGAGAAAAAAACGTCGTATGTTAAACAGGAAACGCTGGCAGTGGATGTACTGCCGCTCTCTTCCAGCGTGACCGCAAAGCCGCAAGAAGCGGATATCAACGGCGAGGCGGCAGTCATAGCGGTGGAAAAGGTGTAAGTATATTACAATGTCATTCCGAGGAGTTCCGATGTTTTGTATCGGACGACGAGGAATCCAGCTTTTCTGAGTCTTTCAGTGAGGTTCCTGGGAATGACAGCAATTTTTTAACTTAGGAGAACACATGGCAAAAGCAGTAACAAAAAAATCAGCGGTCAAAGCAACGAAAGCGGTAAAAGCTGTAGCAAAAGAAAAGCAGGCTCCGGTGAAAGTGAAATTCATTCAGCCGAAACCGCCCGTGCCGCGAAAGGGTTTCAACAAGGCTGACCTTGAGCATTTTAAGAAGTTGATTCAGGACCGCCGGAAGGAAATTCTCGAAGACCTCGAAACGCTGAAATCCAGCATGATGGACGTAGCGACGGGGGAGTATGTGACGGAGAATTCGACCTACTCCCTGCACATGGAGCAGGGCACGGACGCGATGGAGCGGGAAAAGACGTTCCTCTTCGCGTCGCGCGAAGGGAAATTCCTCAATTATCTCGACGACGCCCTCAAGCGTATCGAGAAAGGCGAGTACGGCTTCTGCGTTGACTGCGGGAAGCTCATCGATAAAGAGCGGCTCGAAGCGGTCCCCCACGCGCAATTGTGCATCGATTGCAAACTCAAGCGCGGCAAGTAATACAACTCGAAACTGGCAACTGATAACTGGTAACTGTTTTTACAATGCGCGTACTCTACCTCACAGCCTTTATTGTTGCGCTCGACCAAACGGCGAAACTGCTCGTCAAGGGGTTCTCCGTCCCGTTCATGGATTTGTATCATGCGGGCGTACCGCTCGGTTCCAGCCGCGCGATCCTCGGCGATTTTGTCCGGCTCACGTTCATTGAAAATCCCGGCATGGCGTTCGGCATCGATATCGGCGGGAAATTATTCCTAACACTATTTTCCATCGTTGCGAGCGGCGGTATTTTCTATTACCTGTTCAAGATACGCGAGGAAGCGTTCGTGATACGCTTTTCCCTCGCCATGATCCTCGGCGGCGCCATCGGCAACCTGATCGACCGCGTGTTCTATGGCGTGTTCTTCGGCGAGGGCCCGTTGTTCTACGGCAAAGTGGTTGATTTCGTGGACGTGGATTTCTTCAACATCGAACTGTTCGGGTTTCACATCTCGCGCTGGCCCGTATTCAATGTGGCGGATGCGTCGGTCTCTCTCGGCGTTATCCTCTTGCTCGTTTTCCATCGCAGGTTTACGGAAACCGAACAGCAAGTTTCTCTTGCTACTTCAGACGGCGCTTCTGTGGATACACAGAGCGCGTCGAACGCGCCTCTTGGCAAATCCGGCGATGCGGCGCGGTCTTCCGATACTCCTTCCTAAGAGATGGAGTTCTTACATATTCATTTTTTGGTAGCCGCAACCTTTAGGTTGCGTTTTTTTTGAAGACGCAGGCTGGAAGTTCCAAAAGAGTCTCGGCATAACATACATCACCCCCTGCGTCTCAAAAGATGAGACGCGCCCCCCTTGTTAAGGGGGACAACAAAGAATATGTGAATCATCCCTTCTGGTAACTCCCTTGAATGCCCTCCGAAATTTCTCATAACGCCGAACACAATGAAGCCCAGGAACGCGAGCGGATACGTTTGGTCGTTCCCGCCAAACAATCCCGCGAGCGGCTCGATGTGTATTTGACCCATCAGGTCGAAAACGCGACGCGTAATAAAGTCCAGCAGGCAATCACCGCGGGCGAGGTACTGGTTGACGGCAAGCGGGTGAAACCAAGCCACCCGATTGCGCCGGGAGAAGTGATTGATATTACCCTGCACCGCCCGCCGCGGCAAGATGCGATCCCTGAGAACATCCCGCTGGACATTGTATACGAGGACGACCAATTGCTCGTCGTCAATAAGCCCGCGGGGATGGTCACACATCCCGCGTACAACAACTACACCGGCACGCTGGTCAATGCATTGCTGTATCATACGAACAAACTTTCCAAAGCGAACGAGGGACCGCGTCCCGGTATTGTGCACCGGCTGGATAAGGACACGAGCGGGTTACGGGTTGTCGCCAAAACGGACGCCGCGCATCACGCGCTGGCGAAGCAATTCGCCAAGCGCACCATCGACCGCGAATACTGGGC
>DASWKY010000009.1:0-7598 GCA_036396395.1 Bacteroidota bacterium
CCGGAACAGCAGGTTGCGCGTACGGCTTTCCAACACAAGCTGAGCGGATGTCGCGAAGCCGGGGAGTATTCTTAAAAGTGAGATTCCTAAAAGCAATAAAAGAACTCCGGCAACAACCGAAAACCAAAAGGCAATATCCTGCAACGTTGTAATGCCCGCTCCAAGTCCGCCTACAATTCCTCCTATAATAGCATACGAAAGCACCCGCCCGGAATTATACGTAAGATGCGAAGCAAGCGCGGAGGAAGGGGGCGTCTGTTCGGCGAATCCCTGCGTAGAATATCCCATCACAATCGCGCCGCACATGCCGACGCAGTGCATGCTTCCGAAGAGTCCCGCAAGAAAGGAAAGAGAGTAGTCCAAGGCGGTGAACCGTAAGTCGTTAATAGTGAATCGTAAAACGTAATTAATCATTGCATAGAAATCAATCCGGGGAATCTCTTTATTTGGTAGGTCAGACATTCTCGTCAGAGTTCGACGGAGTCTGTCGACCTGTCTGACCGTTATCTGACAGGCAAGTCCCAAAGGGATGTCTTTGGCAAAGGCCTGTCCCACCAAAACTAATTCAAATAAAGACACCGCCGCTATCCGGTTTGCCTTGCGCTAATAGTTTTCTGTTTGTATCTTGGTTTTCATCGTTTCAATCCGAAATCCGAATTCTCAAATCTGCATTCGAACATGTCTCTTCCCTTTGCCGCAATCATCGTCATCATCATCGCACTCGTAGCAGGCGCGCTCGCCCTCTCGGCGTTCATCTGGGCGATCCGCACGAAACAATTTTCCATCGAGCAGTTGAACCGCGGCGCGCTTCTTATTTTCGACGACGACGAACCCGTCGGCACGCCGCAGGACATGGTCTTTAAGGACAACAGCACGCATGGCAAAAAAGAAGACGAAAAAGCCGGCTGACCCGCACGGTGAATTCCGCGGCCAGCGCACAGAAGCAGACCAGGAACGGCGCATCGTTATTGACGACGCGGCTCGTACGCCGACGGTGCTGTATTTTGCGTCCGGCATATTCTGGCTCCTCGTCGGCTCGCTCTTCGGTATCGTCGCCTCGCTGAAATTTAACCTTCCCGATTGGCTTGGCAGTTCCGCCGCGCTCACGTTTGGGCGCATCCGCCCCGCTCATCTTAACACCGTCATGTACGGCTGGGCGTCGCTCGCCGGAGCCGGCATGATCGTCTGGCTTACCGCGCGGCTCTGCCGTATTCAGCTTCAACTTGCGTGGGTACACTATCTCGCCGTCATTCTCTGGAATCTCGGCGTCCTCGCGGGCACAGTGGCAATCCTCGCCGGATATAATCAGGGCATGGAGTGGTTGGAATTCCCCCGCTTCGCCGGAGCCATGATTGCCGTCGGATTTCTCCTCTTTGCCGCATCGATCATTCAAACATTCCGCAAACGCAACGTTGACCATCTCTATGTCAGCCTGTGGTATATCCTCGCGTCGATGATCTGGTTTCCCTTTCTGTATGTCGTGGCGAACCTCGGCATCTACCAAGGGGTTATTCAGGCGGCGATGAATTGGTGGTACGGGCACAACGCGCTCGCCACGTGGTTCACGCCGATAGGGCTGGCTGGGGCGTATTACTTTATTCCCAAAGTCATCGGACGCCCGATTTACAGCTACTATTTGGGACTGCTCGGCTTTTGGGCGTTCGCGCTCTTTTATAACTGGAACGGCATTCATCACCTCGTCGGCGGTCCGTTGCCCACGTGGCTCGTCACGGTTTCGATTGTTGCGAGCGTGATGATGGTCGTGCCCGTGATGGCGGTTGCCGTCAACCACCATCTCACGACGGTCAATCATTTTCGGATGCTGAAGTTCAGCCCCACACTGCGGTTCGTCGTTATCGGCTCGATGTGTTACACGGCGGTGAGTGTTCAAGGTTCGCTCGAATCCATCCGCTCGTTCCAGGAGGTCGCGCACTTTACGCATTACACCATCGGGCATGCGCACCTCGGCGTGTACGCGTTCCTCTCGATGATTCTCTTCGGTGCGATATACTATATCATGCCCCGTCTTGCGCGGTGGGAGTGGCCCTACCCCGGACTTATCAAAGCGCATTTTTGGATGAGCACAGCCGGCATCGGTATTTATGTTATCGCACTGACGATTGGCGGGTGGTTCCAGGGCGTGCAGTTGAACGACCCCGCGATTCCGTTTATGGATGTGGTGGAGTACACGAAAGTATATCTCTGGGCGCGGAGCATCGGCGGCGCGCTGATGGTGGTTTCGCATTTTATCTTTGCGTTCCAGTTTGTGATGATCATTAAACACGCAGGACCGCGCCGGTTTGCGCCCGCGCTCTTCCGCGAATCGGCGCCGATGCAACGGGAGGAACGGGAGCCATGATGTTCATCCGCTCATTCCTCTTTTTCTTCGGCGTGCTCGCGACTGTGTTGCTCGGCTGGGCGGCGCTTGTCGGCGTGCCGGATTTTATGGTCTCGGAAATCCAGCCGCCCGAAGGCTTGCAACGCTACACGGAAGAACAGCTCTACGGCCGCTCAGTGTATATCCGCGAAGGCTGTATGTATTGCCACAGCCAGCAAGTGCGCCCGGAAGGGTTCGGCGTCGACCAGGAGCGATTCTGGGGAAGGCCCTCGGTGCCGGCGGATTATGTGTTCGACAAGCCGCATTTATTAGGAACGATGCGCACGGGTCCCGACCTGATGAACATCGGCGTGCGTCAGTCTTCCATCGACTGGCATCTTGTCCATTTATACAACCCCCGGATTGTCGTGCCGGGCTCAATAATGCCGCCGTTTCCTTGGCTTTTTGTGGAAAAACTAAGCGCGGGACCAAATGATAAGGTGATAACTTTACCGGATTCCCTCGCGCCGGAAGGAAAAGTCGTCGTTGCCGGGCGCGACGCCAATGCACTGACGGCGTACTTGCTGAGTCTCGACCGTTCGTATCCCGTCGCGCAGGGTAAACCGGACACGACGAAAAAGAAATAACAGAAAAACATTTCACAGAGGCACACAGGGTAGTCACAGAGAGCACAGAGTAAAAAAAGAATGGAAAAACTAAATGATCTTTCAGGAAAAATAATTGCCGCAGCCATAGAGGTACACAGGCACCTTGGTCCCGGACTTTTAGAATCTTCGTACGAAGAGTGTACAAAATATGAGCTTGAAAAAAGCGGATTGCTTGTTCAACGGCAAGTAACCGTTCCAGTTATTTATAAAGAAATAACATTAGAGTGCGGATATCGAATTGACCTGATTGTTAACGATAGAGTCATAGTAGAACTTAAATCGGTTGACGCGTTGCTACCCGTCCATGAAGCGCAAATACTTACATACATGAAGTTTGCAAAGAAGGAGTTGGGACTTTTAATCAATTTTAACGTGTCTCTTTTAAAAAATGGTATAAGAAGATTCAAACTGTAATTCTCCGTGTAACTCTGTGCCGACTCAGTGTTCTCTGTGAAATGTTTTTCAGTCAGGAACAATGCCTAAAGACCAATCCAAATCTAAACAAGACTTTCGCGACTCGGACGATTTTCACGTCAACGAGATTCACAGGCGGATTGTCTCGCGCGAACAACATGAGCCGGAAGAAGGCTTCGAAAAGCCGCCCTGGTGGGTTTGGACGGTCAGTGCGCTCCTACTGTTCGCGATGGGATTTTATCTCGGGCGTTACGGAGGCTCGTGGTCTACTGTTGCTCATGAAGTAGAACAACCCATGGTCGCCTCTGCGAGTGCAATCAAGAAAGTGGTGAACGGCGCGCAGGTCTTCATCGGCGTGTGCCAGACGTGTCACCAGGCGACGGGGCTTGGTGTGCCGGGACAATATCCCCCGCTCGCCGGGTCGGAGTGGTTGATACGCGACATCGAGACGCCCATTCGCATCGTGCTTTATGGAATAGAAGGACCGATTACCGTCAAGGGTAGTTCGTACAATAACCAAATGACGCCGTTTCACGATAAGCTGACCGACGACGAAATCGCCGCGGTGCTCACGCACGCGCGCTCAGCGTGGGGCAACGACGCTTCACCGGTCAAGCCGGAAGACGTAGAGGCGATTCGCACGAGTACGGGCGCGCGAGGTCCCTGGAGCGCGGCGGAATTATCGGCACTCAGGACGACACAATAGTGGCATCAACAACCCGACATACATTCTCGTTTTATTTTATCGTAGCCCTCGGAGCGTTGACCGCGTGTACGATCGCCGCGTGTCAGCGGCAAGAGACGGGTCCCCGCCAGCCGATTGCCTTCAGCCACGCCAAACACGCGGGAGAATACCAAATCGCCTGCCAGTATTGTCATAGCGGTGTGCGTCGGAGCGCCCATGCGTACATCCCGTCGTTACAGACGTGCATGGGCTGTCACCAGTTAACGGCGGCGACGAAACCGGAGATCATCAAAGTGCGGGAGGCGTGGGAGAACAAACAGCCGATCCAGTGGATGAAAGTAAACCGCGTGGCGGATTTCGTGTACTTTAATCATTATCCGCACATCGCGAAAGGCGTCGAGTGCGCCGCCTGCCACGGCGACGTCGCCGCGATGGAAGAGGTCAAGCCGCCATTCGAACTCAACAACATGACATTCTGCGTAGACTGTCACCGCGAGCAAAAAGCGAGCATTGACTGTTATACGTGTCACAGGTAGGAGGAGCAACGGTGCAGGGGAGCGACGGGGAAACAACACAGACAAATCCCCGTCACACCCCCCGAAGGTCCGTAGGACTCCTACGGAGTATCCCTTTGGGAGACGCCCCGCTGCAGGACAACAAGAAAACCGTTGGGTTTATTTAATGAGAAAGGATAATCAATAAACTGATGCAAGAAACCACCGAACAATACATGGCGCGCATCACCGGCTACGTCGCCGGAAAAGATCATATGACCGTCCTCCAGTCAACGGCGAATACCCTTGCCGGATTAGTCAAGAACGCGCAGGCTGATAAATTAACTGAGCGTCCCGTTCCAGATAAATGGTCGATAGCGGAAATTCTCGCGCACTTGGCGGAAAGCGAAATCGTGCTCGCCTACCGCTTGCGGCTGGTGCTCAGCGCGAGCGGCACGGTGATTCAGGCGTTCGACCAGAACGTATGGCACGACAACGCCGGCTACTTAAACCAAGACCCAACGGAAGCGTTAACACTGTTTGAGGCGCTTCGCTCAAGCAATGTCGCCCTGCTCAAATCCCTTTCGAAGGACCAATGGAACAAGTACGGCATGCACCAGGAGCGGGGGAAGGAAACCGTCGCCCGCATCGTTGAAATGTTCGCCGGACACGACGTGAACCATACGATGCAGATTGAGGGAATTGTGAACGGTACACGAAAGTAGTAGACATGGAACTAAAAAGAAGAGACTTCCTGAAGATTCTCGGAGGCGCGACGGTCGCAACCGCATTGCCCGGCTGTGTGGAAAACAAGCCGCAATCGCTGATTCCGTACGTCATCCCGCATGAGGAGATTGTTCCCGGCAAGTCCGTGTGGTATGCGAGTGTGTGCCGGGAGTGCCCTGCTGGGTGCGGCATCCATGTGCGTGTGCGGGAAGGGCGCGCAGTAAAAGTCGAAGGCAACCCGCTTCATCCGGTTAATCAAGGCACCCTCTGCGCACGCGGGCAAGCATCATTGCACGGACTGTATAATCCCGACCGCATCCAGCACCCGCAGAGGAAACGTGCAGACGGCACATGGGAGCAACTCTCGTGGCAACAAGCGGAAGAGTTCCTCGTTGCTGAGCTAAACAAGATTCTCGCGCAAGGCAAAGGTTCCGGAGTTGCGTTCATGACTCAGCACATGACCGGCTCGCTCGACGCGCTGATAGATGAATTCCTCGCTTCAGTCGGCTCACGCCGCCGACTGCGCTACGAGCCGATTGCCTACGAAGCGCTCAAGAACGCGAACGAGAGATCCTTCGGCACTGTGGATATTCCTACCTACGATTTCGCTTCTGCAAACATGGTCTTGTCGTTCGGAGCGGATTATCTGGAAACATGGCTCTCGCCCACCCAGCACACGCGAGAATACACGGCGATGCGGGAGTTCGATGGGAAAAAAGTCAATCGCTCCGTGTATATCGGTCCCCGCCTCTCCATGACCGCCGCGAACGCAGACGAATGGATTGCCCCCAAGCCGGGCACCGAAGGTGTACTGGCGATGGGGCTGGTTAATGTCATTCTCACTTCGGGCATGGCGGATGGCATTTCGCTTGCGGATTCAAACGAAATCCTCGCCCTGACGCGCGGTTTTGCGCCAAGCCAAGCGGCAGAAATGACCGGTATCAGCGTGGAGAAAATCCGCGAACTCGCCGAAGAATTTGCCTCCGCCAAACCGGGACTTGCCGTCGGCGGCAGTCCGGCAATCGGCGATGCTCGCGAGACGACAACGCTTGCCGCTATTAATTTGCTCAACTATGTGTGCGGCAATATCGGGAAGACGGTGCGATTCGATAAGCCCTCGACACTCAGCAGGCTCAACACCTACGCCGACCTGACAAGATTTCTTCAGTTAATGACGCAAGGCGAAGTCTCCGCGCTCTTCTTCACAGAGGCAAATCCGGCGTTCTCCGCTCCGCGCGATGCAAACGTCGCTCAGGCGATGCAGAACGTACCGCTCACTGTCGCGCTCTCTAGCTACATGGACGAAACCACAGCGCTCGCGACGCTCATCTTGCCGATTCATACGCCGCTCGAAAGCTGGGGCGACTACGAACCGAGTCAGGGTGTGTACGGACTGATGCAACCCGCGATGCAACCGGTGTTCAAGACGACGAGAATGCTCGGAGACGTGCTTGTGTCGTGGAAGGATCGGGTCGCAAAACGCACAACGCACTCAAACGCCGAACAGCCGTTCTTCGAGTACGTCAAAACACGATGGAGCGCGTTGCACCGGCAACGTGGGTCCGGACAGAATTTTGAAACGTGGTGGACAGAAGCGCTCGCGAACGGCGGCGTGTTTACAGAGGAGCGCACAACGCGCGTACCGGAGTGGACAGGCGCGAGATTCCGTTCAACAATAGAAGAATTAAGACAGCCTACACCGCAGAGCGACTTCGTGCTTGTAACTTATCCCTCGCTCGCGCACTACGACGGCAGGGGCGCTAACCGCCCATGGTTACAGGAGTTACCGGATCCCATCACGCAGATTACGTGGGAAAACTGGGTGGAAATCCATCCCGACGATGCGAAAAAACTCGGCGTCGAGCGTGGCGACATTCTTCAACTTACAACCGGCCACGGAGCGATAGAACTTCCCGCGTATGTGTACGCCGGCGTGCGGCAAGGGACGCTCGCTGTGCCGATTGGTCAGGGTCACACGGAGTACGGACGCTACGCGAAAGGAAACGGCGCGAATGTGTACGCCATCCTGCCGCCGCTTCCGCTGGCGTCGTCCGGAGGATTGCAATGGTCGGGTGCTCCGGTGCGCGCCGTGAAGCAGTCGCGCAAAACCGATTTCGCCGATGTCGCCGGAAGCGACTATCTCCATGGCCGCAACATCGTGCAGATGGTGACTGTCGAAGAGTTGCTTTCGAATTCCGGCATCGAACCGCAAAAGCCGCACGGGCACGGACTATCACTTTACCCTGAGCACGAACACCCCGATTACCGCTGGGGCATGACGATTGACCTCGACA
>DASWKY010000010.1:0-1565 GCA_036396395.1 Bacteroidota bacterium
CGGGCAACCCGGTCTGCCAGTTCGGTTTTTCCCTGGTCTCTGAACCAGCGGGAAAAATCGTTTTCCCCTTGTTCCAACCGGAGTTTTGCTTCAAAAATGTGGTAGTACAGCGAGCCGACGCTGACGTTCTTGAGGAGCGCCGCAAACTCGCCAATATCATGTGCAATGTAGGGCGTATGGAGGACATACGTTCGCGCCGCGATGAAATGAAACTCCTCGCCTGCCGGAGCAGAAGGCACACGCTCGCTGAGTTCGAGGTGTGCTTGGAGAATATCGATAAACTCGTTACGAAGCGCTTCCAGCGATTTGAACTGGATAATATCCACGCTTGAGACGCGCTCGGCAAGCCGGTCTTCGTTCAGGACTTCGGTAATCCAGTAGGCAAAATCGTTCGGCGGCTCGGGCGAGAGAAAATGGTGCTGGCGAAGGTAGCGGTGCGTATGGTAATAAATAGACGATTCCGGCACTGTTTGAATGCCCGCCAGAAGCTCAGGAATGTTCTTCGCCCGCATACCAAGCAGGATCGGCTGGTCTAATTTCGTCGAAAAATAGAATTCGCTCATAATTCAAACAAGGTAGCAATAAATGTATTAGTATAGTATAGGAGAGTCTAAGAGAAAGTCAAGAAGCTGTCAAGTTTATTTTTGCATAAACGAGAATAAGCGCTAAGGCACACATAAGGCTTTGATTCTTCCGTGTGAAAATGGTATAATAGTTTCAACGCAGACGATAACTATGGAACATTCCAGGCTGTTAGAATATCTCGAAACCAACAAAGAACGCCTCTCGCCGCTCCTGGTGTTGACACACGATTACCCCGACCCCGACGCGCTCGCGTCCGCATACGCACTGGCGTATCTTGCGGAGAGAAAATTCGGAATCCGGGGACATATTGCATACGGCGGGGAGGTCGGGAGAAGCGAAAACCGGGAAATGATACGACTGCTCAAAATTCCGGCGCATAAATTGCGTCCCACGGATTACCGGAGCTACCCGAACGTCGCCTTGGTGGACACACAGCCCGGGTTCGACAACAATTCGTTTTTCCCGTCGCGCAAAGCGACGATTATCATCGACCAGCATCCCGGCGTCCAGCCCCCGAACGCGGAGTTCGTCTTCGTGGATACCGAGGCGGGCGCAACCTCGGCGATTCTTGCGCGGGAGTTACTCGCAAGCGACGTGGAGATTCCTACCCCTCTTGCGACCGCATTGGTGTATGGGATTCTTTCCGACACACTGGAATTCTACCGCGCGACCAACCGCGAAACCATCGAGCAGTATTTGCGTCTTTTACGGTATGCTGATATGCACGCCCTGGCGCGTATTCAAAACCCCGCGCGCCCGCGGCGGTTCTTCGGCTACCTCGCAAGCGGCATTGAACGGTCGAACATCTACGGCAAGCTGATTGTTGCGCATCTCGGCTCAGTTGATTCTCCGGATAATGTTTCACAGATGGCGGATTTTCTGCTGACGTGTGAAGGCGTCCAATGGGCGTATTGCACCGGGCGATACAGGGAGAATCTCCATATGTCATTGCGGACGCGCCTTCCGGACGAACAGGCAGG
>DASWKY010000011.1:0-3856 GCA_036396395.1 Bacteroidota bacterium
GCACTACAACGCGTTGCTGGCAACACATCTCGGCCATAAACACAGCGTCGAAGTCATTACCTTCAAGCGGCAGTACCCATCATTCTTGTTCCCGGGCGCCAGCCAGCAGGAAACGGGCGACCCCGGCATCGCGATGCCGAGCGAGCAATTGATTGATTCCATCAACCCGTTCAATTGGATTCGTGTGGGGTTGAAGCTTCGCGCGCGAAAACCGGACCTTGTTATTTTCAAGTACTGGCTTCCGTTCTTCGGTCCCTGCATGGGAACCATCTACCGGCTCATCAAACGTGGCGGCTCAACGAAGGTCATTGCCATTTGCGATAATGTTATCCCGCACGAACGCCGTCCCGGCGACAGCTTGTTTACGCGCTACGCGTTTGGTGCGGTTGATGCCTTTATCGTCCAGTCGGATTCAGTGGAACAAGATTTGCTTTCGATGGTCGAGAAGCCGCGCTATAAAAAAGTTGCGCATCCCGTCTATGAAATTTTTGGTGTCGCGGTTTCCAAAGACGATGCGCGCAAGAAACTCGGAATCACCGGTCAACGCGTAGTATTATTTTTTGGCTACATCCGGCGCTATAAAGGGCTTCATCTCCTCATTGATGCAATGAAACTGGTGAACGAGTCGCTTCCGGTCAAGGCGTTGGTGGTGGGGGAATTTTACGAAGACGAGAAACCCTATCGCGAGCATATCACACATGCGGGAGTTGAACAATCAGTACAACTTGTGCCGGAGTATGTGCCGAATGAGAAGGTAGCCGATTACTTCTCCGCCGCCGACGTGGTTGTCTTGCCGTATCTTTCCGCAACGCAGAGTGGTATTACGCAGATTGCGTACAATTTTGGTAAGCCCGTTATTGCCACCGATGTGGGCGGATTGGCAGAAGTGGTGGTCGACGGCGTCTCGGGACTAATTGTTCCGCCCAACGACCCGCGCAAATTTGCCGACGCCATTCTGAAGTTTTATAACGAAGACTTAGAAGAAAAGCTCGCCGCCGGCTCCAGGCAGGAGAAGAAAAAATATTCATGGGATACGATGGTGGAAGCGATAGAATCTTTGGTGGTTCGCTAACAAAAATCTGCCTCGCTGACGCTTTCGACGTAGGACATTATGCAGTACGACCCGGTTAAAAAAATATTCGGCAACCTTGTGCGTAACCGCCCGCTCTTGCGGCGACTGCTCTACGCATTGTTGGGAGTAATGTTCCTACGTGAGTGGTACGTGAAACGTGCGTTGAAACAGGTGTTAGGCTCGAACGCGTCTGTTGAAATATATGATGCCGGGTGCGGGTTTGGACAGTATTCCTACTTTATGGCGCGGCATCTTCCCGCCGCCCGTATCTACGCTGTCGATGTGAAGGCAGAGGAAGTCGCCGAATGCAGGGAATTCTTCGCATCACAAGGCTTGCGCCATTGCGAATTTGCCGTTGAAGATTTGCTCGCCATTCAACACGCGAACCGGTTCGATTTTATCCTGTCTGTGGATGTGATGGAGCATATCGAGGACGACCGGAAGGTTTTCAAGAATTTCGCCCGCGCGCTCAAACCGGGCGGGCGATTACTTGTCAACACGCCCTCGAATCTCGGCGGTTCCGATGTGCATGAAGGGGGCGGGAAAAGCTTCATCGAAGAGCATGCGCGCAACGGGTATGGTGTGGAAGAGATTCGAGAGAAACTTGAATCGGCGGGGTTGACGGTCGAGCGCGTGAGGTTCACGTACGGGCCATTCGGCTCTGCCGCGTGGCGGCTCGGCATCAAGTATCCCATGCAGATGTTGAACGCGAGCAAGTTGTTGTTTCTGCTGTTGCCGTTCTATTATATTGTAGCGCTTCCCATTGTCCTTCCTCTGATGTATCTTGACTATAGTTCTGAAAACAGTACCGGCACGGGTCTGTTGGTGCTTGCGCGTAAATCCTGAAATCATGGTGATGCGCGCATCCGCGCGAATCCGTTTTTAATCTGCACAAATCAACACTATGAAAAAAGTTCTCATCGTCACATATTACTTCCCACCCTCCGGCGGACCCGGCGTTCAGCGCGTGCTGAAGTTTGTGAAGTACTTGCCTGAGTTCGGCTGGCAACCGGTGGTGCTGACGGTGCAGGACGGCGACTACCCCGCGCGAGATGAATCGTTGCTGGTTGAAATTCCGGAACACACCATAGTCCACCGCACGAAGATTTTCGAGCCGTATTCATTATATCGCAAGCTGACAGGAAAATCGGCGAATGCCCCCGTTGACGTGGAAAACATTTCACAAGGGAAGCACGGAACATCGCTGACCGAAAAACTTGCGGGATTCATCAGGTCGACCTTTTTCATTCCCGATGCACGCATCGGTTGGTACCCGTACGCGGTGGCGAAAGGACTGGAAATTATCGAAAGCGAAAACATCGACGCCATCTATTCATCTTCGCCGCCCTATACCGCCGCAGTGATTGCCCAGCGACTCCACCGCGCAACGAATGTGCCGTGGATTGCGGGATTCCGAGACCCGTGGACGGGATTTCTCTCCACGCCCAAGCGATGGTTCTTCCCGCGCGCGATCGACCGGGCGATGGAGCAATCGGTGTTCAAAGACGCAGGGATGATCGAAGGAGCATGGCGCGGCATTCTCAAGGATATCATGGATAAATATCCAGACGTTGCTTGCGAAAAACTGTACTACTTGCCGAATGGTTTTGATAAAGCGGATTATCCGGCGGGGGAGCAGTCCGTGCGGGACAAGTTTACCATGACGTACACCGGTTCGATGTACGGCGTGCGGAATCCGAAAACATTTTTGCAGGCGGTCGGGGAGTTGGTGAGCGAAGGAACAATAGCGAAAGAGAAATTTCGATTGAAATTTATCGGGCGCTTCGGGTCGGAAGTGCAGGAGATGTTCCGCTCATCACCGGTCAGAGAGGCGATTGAAGTCGTGCCGTACCTCCCGCACGCCGACAGTACCCGCGAATTACTTCGCGCGCACGCATTACTCCTAATCGTTGACGACACGAAAGACAGCGGTGAAATTGTACCGGGCAAAGTATTCGAGTATATCGGTGCGAGGCGCCCGATTCTTGCGCTCGCGCCCGACGGGGCGGCAGCGGAGTTGTTGCGCGAGACGCGCTCGGGTTACGTTGCGCCGAACAACGACATCCTCGCCATCAAGCGAGCATTTCTTGAATGTTATGAGAAATTTGGCTATCGTGGAGAAACATTCGAGCCGAACGAAGAAGCGATCAGAAAATATGAACGGAGAGAAATCACCAGCCAGCTTGCAGTTTTGCTCGATGCGCTTCACGCACAACACTCATCCCTTCGCCGTTAACCCTCGACTATGACTCAAAAGAACAAACCGGTTCCCTCTCGCGAGGGTTTGGAGAAAGACCTTATCCCCGCCCGGTACCAGCACGCCGCCGCTGTTGCGATATTGTTCCTCAGCCTGATTATTTTCTTCAACGAAATTATTTTCGGCGGCAAGACGTTTCTCGACGTAGATAATCTCGCCTCCCACAGTTTTGATACGCTCCTCAAAGATGCGGAAGAACAAGGTGTGTTCCCTCTCTGGAACCCGTATATCTTCGGCGGTATGCCCGGGTACGGCAGTTTAACTGTCACCGGCGATAGATGGTTTGACTTTTCTACGGTCATAATCGGAAAAATCACTGCTCTTGTCGGTAACCTTTTAAACAGCAACGGCGGCTGGGTGCTGGTCTATTATATGATGTTTGCGTTAGGGATGTATTTGTTTGCGTACAGCAAATTGCGGCACAAAGTTATAGCGGTTGTGACGGCGCTGGCGGCGACGTATTCCACGTACATCATCATTTGGATCATGTCGGGGCATAACACGAAAATTATGGTAATGGCGTTCTT
>DASWKY010000012.1:0-2889 GCA_036396395.1 Bacteroidota bacterium
CATGAGATCTTTAAGCGACCATGGGCCGACGACTCGCGGTTCCATTTTTTTAGTATCGTCAATAGAGGATAAGAGAGAAAATAGTTTTTCCCATTCATTGTGGATTCGTTGAAGCATTTCTTGTTTCGTCATCTTTCTAAGATTTTTCTTAATTGTAGAATCCGGCGTTTAGATATGACGTGCTCTTGTGCCGCCATACGAAGAGCAACTTGTCCCAAAGCTTTGTAGAGGTATCGGAGATGCCTGCGTTTCCCGGTTAATTTTTTAAGGTGTGCACGAATTGTTTGAACATCCCCGCGCACCAACGGTCCCGTTAAAGCCTTGGCGGGAGAGAACTGAAAGGCATTCTCGATGCTTGATTCGGTCAGCTTCTTGAAATGCCTTTTGGACGATTCATGCGTGAACCCCTTCGCCATCTCGTCAACAACCCCCATCAACACAATGCTATAGTTTGACGCAAACACGCAAGCTAAATGATACAAAATTTTTCCCTCTTTTGGAACACGAAGAAGGTTCCCGCCAATCTTGCGCACAATGCGACGCGCAAAGCGAATCGCCTTTGGAGAACCCTCTACTCCGTACGAGACGCCTGCCAATGCCTGAACCTGTTTCAACGGAGAAATTTTTCCGGGAAAACTGTGCATCGGGTGGAAGGAAAAGACGGTCGAGCGGAGTCCCGAAAGCGGTTGTAATTCATCGCTGGTGAACGCGCCGGAGGTATGTGCTACAAATAATCTGGAAAATTTCAACGAAGCAGTATTTGCTATTTCACGCGCAACGTGTTTCAATTCATTGTCGGAAACTGTGAGCAGAAGAAAATGTGTGTCGGGATGAATATCGGTAAGACGGTGAGAATACCGCTTACAGCCGGCAAGCATGGCCGTTCGCCGTGCGGATGCTCTGTGCCTGCTGATGACAGATGCGACGCGCACACCTTTGCGCCTAAGGAGCATTGCTAGCGCGGTGCCTACCTTCCCGGCTCCTACAATGCTGACGTTAAGCGACGCAGTGTGTTTTGCCACTCAGTGTACTCCCGTCAACACTGCGGTGAGGTACCCCACGACAGAATCTTTTTCGCCGGAAATGTCCCCCGAGGTGCAATACTGTAGGATGTGGGATCGGTTGGAGCCCAGCGCTTGCGCTGTCTTCATGACGACGACCATCGGTCCCCCGCCGCACGCTTCCACCTCGTGGCGTTCCAGCCTGTCCATTAGACGGTCGGGATGGAATGATTCAACGTCCTCGACCACTTTTCGGTCTAATTGCACCGCCTCATTCTGCGGGTGATAATGCGAAAGGTCTGAGCTTGCAATCAAGAGAACGTTCCTTGAGCCGATAGTTGACACAAGCGCGCGTGAAAGCGTATCGCAATGCGCGCGCCGCTGGTCGCCCATCACGAGGGGTAGAAATGTAATATGTTTTTGCACCTTTTGCAGAAACGGTAATTGCACTTCGATAGCATGCTCGGTTTTGTGACCTTCGAATGAGAGGACGACGTCCTTCGAATGTTTCAATAATTCGTCGCGCAAGCTCGAATCCACAGGAACATCCCCCAATGGTGTGCGATAAGCGTCTCCAGGGAACACGGAAATACCATGAAAATATTCTTTATGGCTTGGCGCGACAATCACAACCGTATCAAATTGCATAGAAGAAATCAGCTTATATCCCATCGCCGCTGTTGAACCCGAATAGACGTACCCGGCATGAGGGCAAATCAACGCTCGCACGCTTCCTTTCGGCATGTGAGGCTTTGCGTCATGGAGCATCTGTTCAATATCTCTATTGAGCACAGCCGGAAGGCTGGGATAAAATAATCCTGCTACTGCAGGCTCGCGAATCACTGCCGCGGAAGTCATGGTGAATGGCCGGTGTGAACATGGTCGGTGAATGTTTCAGTAGAAAATTTATATATGGCAACGTCCTGTTTCCGCCAAGCCTCGGGAGGTAACCCCGCCTTGATTGCTGTCTGGCGTAAGAATTGCTCACGATCCCAGCGATAGTTCGTTGCGACATGTGGCAACAAGAGCCCACGCAACGCGCCAGACTCAATCACTAATCCGTGAGTCCCAATTTCGATTTCTTGAATATCCGTAACGCGTTCGACCAGAGACAACACGGAAATTTCGATTTCCACCACAGATAACTCTTCGCTGGAAAGCGGAGAAAAGCGCGGGTCTTCAAAAGCCGCTTTCTGCGCTACTTCTTGAACAGTTTGAGCGAGCGGGAGATTCGGCTCGATATAACCGATACACCCCCGTAATTCGCCGCCCATCCGGAGCGTGACAAACGCGCCGCGCGGCTCTTGTAACGCCCGGCTTTTCACAGACGGAGCTTCCGCAGAACCACCCTCAAGTAGTCGCTGAATACTCTCCCGTGCGGTCCGGAGTAATTCATTTCGTTCTTTCTCAGTATAGACCATCGACAAAAACTCCTTCTTGTCTGCGAGTAAGGTAAGCAAGCACACGCAAACATTCAAGAACAGTCTCGTACTGCGCGTCCGACTTCTTATGCCACCAGTCAAATAGTAACGAAAAAGCCCCTGCTTGACAGGGGCTTTTCAAAACCGATATTACTTATCACTACGACCAGCTTCCCTGACTGGCTATGGTTCCATTTTCGTTATAATACCAATACTGCCCACTGCCGTTAGAAATCCACACTGCGCGGTACGTGAGTACAGCGCCCTGATACAGCCGAATTTCGCCTGTGTTGTTAGAGTTATCGGTGATGACCGTCGAACCCGAAATGACGCCGTCCGTATACACATTGAGAGTTCCGATTAACGAAAGAGAAGTGACTGTCCAGATAAAATCAGAACTTTTGACCGTTGAATGTTCAGCATAAATAAACCAGTTGGCATTTTTTCGCGCCGCGTCGGTAGTCCCC
>DASWKY010000013.1:0-6525 GCA_036396395.1 Bacteroidota bacterium
GGGCTTTCCCATCTTTTTTAATTATTCCGCGTATGAAAAATGTGCTCGTCACCGGCGGGACGGGTTTTCTCGGCTCCAATCTTGCCATCGCGTTATTGAAGAAAGGATGCCATGTGCGAATTCTTCGTCGCCCAACGTCCGACCTTCGCGCTATCGGCAACGCGGATGTTGAGCATTGCATTGGTGACGTGCGTGATCTTGCTTCCATTCGTCGCGCGTTGAGAGGATGCGATACGGTCTTTCATACTGCGGCGTTGATTTCCTACTGGCGCAAAGAACGACCGCTGATGATGGACATCAATGTGCAAGGCACGCGTAACATGGTCGAAGCAAGCCTGCAGGCGGGTATCGAAAAATTCATCCACACCAGCTCCATCGCGGCGATTGGGTTTCGAAATGACGAACTTCCCGCCGATGAAACGAATATTTTCAATTGGGACGCGTACGACGTCGGGTATCGAATATCCAAACACCAGGCTGAACAGGAGATTTTGAAAGGCGTAAAACAGGGGCTTCAGGCGGTCATGGTAAACCCCTCTGTGATTGTCGGGCCGCGGGATATACATTTCCACGGCGGACAAATCCTGCGCGATGTCGCTCGAAAGCGTATCTTCTACTATACGGCGGGTGGGATGAATATCGTGTACGTCGATGATGTAGTACGTGGGCATCTGCAAGCGGCACGCAACGGGAGAATCGGCGAGCGGTATATTCTTGGCGGGGACAACGTGACATTGAAGGAATTGTTTCACACCACGGCTGAAATCACAGGCGGGATAAAACCGTTCTTCAAACTACCCACCGGAGCCGTTCGAGCGCTTGCCGGTGCATTCGAAACGATTGGCAATGTCTCAAATTCACGCCCATGGCTCTCACGGGAATTGGTCGCCGGACTGGGTTTGCACGTCCGTTTCACGAGCGAAAAAGCAACTCGAGAACTTGGATATACCAGCACACCGATTCGTTCTGCATTACAACAAACGTTTCATTGGTATAGAGAGAATGGCATGTTGTGACTTGTATTTTCGCACGAAGCACAATAAAAAACCCGCTCAAAGAGCGGGTTTTTTATTGTGACAGACAATTTGTTTCTACCTTAGTCTACACTACCCGAAGCTAAATTAAGCTTCACTGTTCCGTAAACCGGATGAATAACGGTTACCGTTAATATACTTGGGATAGGAAGACTTGTATCTGTTGGGTCTGCATCCGAAATAGATACCGTAAAACTTGTCGTCCCGGGCCCGCTGGCAAATGTATCAAGCATGGTAATATTCGCATTACCGTCTACGACAAGCCCAGGTCCAGCGACGTTAATTTGCGTCCCAGCTGACATTGGGTGGCCATATTGATCCATAACGGTAAACGTGAAGGGACCCGCTCCACCACCATTATTAATAGTAAAGGTTGGCGTAGCATCTGTCTTGACAACTATCGGAGTTCCTGTCCAGAGCATCAACAGAGAATCAATTACTTGGGCACCGTTTTCGCCAAGTGTTTGCGCAACAACATAGCTATAACCAGGTCCAAGGGCGGTAAATGCATAGACTCCCTCGGGGAAAGGGGAACCCGAAATTAATTCCTGAGTTAAGAACCCGTCCGCGCCCGTCACTGAATTGTTAGATGTTACAGAACCATTCCGTGTGAAAAATGCGACTGCCGTCGGAGACTGAACAGGATTACCAAACTTGTCAGCAACCTGAACAGTAATGTTAGTTCGGATGAAAAACCTATCCAATCCTGGGAAGTTGTAGTTCACTGTAGTGAGACTAAAGTGAGCCTGGTCAGGGAACCCTGAGCTGACATTCACACGCACAGGCTGAGACCGAATCGTACCGCCCGGAGTAGCAATCGATACTATAACTTGCACAACGCCTGCCTGTGTGCCACTACTTAAGTTGACTCGTAGCCGGCCGTTGTTATCCGTGCTGTCTGAAGACGGGATTAATCTCGGCGGCGTTCCCCCGGTAACAAACACGTCAGGAAAGAAATTCAAAGTATAGTTTGCAAGGGCTCTCTTACTCTGGTCGATAGGCGTTCCGAGAGAATCACGTACTTCATAGGTAAGGACTGAATTCTCAAGCGCTCCAACGCCCGAAATAAAAATATCCGAAGTTGTAGCGCTAATGAACGCAATCTGTGCCGGTTCGCGAACGCTCGGCGGGAGCGGCACTTGAAAGAGCGATTCATTCAACCTGAACTCGATATTCGTATCGTTTCCAGTTGTCAGCGTTACCGCTATCGTATCCCTATCAAACCCCTGGATGTTTGCGACGATGCTACTGGAATACGTCGCGGAAATATTATACTGCAAAATAAAACTTCCATCTTGTCCTGTGGTATCACGCGCTGTAAAACTGTTAATATCGTACACAGCCACTCCAGCTAAGGGTACAAGGTTATCCTTGCGAACCACCGACCCTCTGATACTCGTTGTAATGGGTCCTGTCGGACCACCGCCGCCTTCTTCAGACTCCAACGGCGCGTCACAGCCTAACTGTGCCATAAGGGCGACAAGAATTCCCCAAGAAAGAATTAAACGAAGTTTCATAGTATGCTCTCCAAAATCATAATTAAACCTAACTCAAATTCTGCGTTCCGACAGTGACCCAGCTAACAGATATCGTGCAAGACAGCTAGGACTATCGTTTTACTGGTCGTCTTTTTTGGTCTTGAACCGCTCGAGGTCTTCCTCAAATTTCTTACGCTGAAACTCCAATGCGTTCTCACGAACTTGCATGGCGGCGCGCTCGCGAAGCGTGGGCAGAATTTCAGCTTTCATGAGAATCACCAACTCGCGTCGTATCGCTTGTCGCTCATCCGCGCCGAACACGTAGCGTAAGCCGAACACCCACCACGGGAGATCCTTAAGAAACGGAACGCCTGTCCGCGTAACGGTTTCTTGGTTAAAATACAATCCGCTCAAAAAGGCTTCCTCACCGTTGACGAGAAGCATACCGGTTGACGTGCTATTTCGGTCTATGGTAGGTAAATCACCTGTGGTGAGCGCGCTACTGCGTTCAAGGTTTAAATCGAGGTAGACGAAATCGATATTACCTTCCTTCATCACTTTAGGAGTCACCGTAACAATAGTACCGGTCGGGATTTGGCGCACCGTCGTCGTTGTTCCGGTTGCCGTCAAGAGACGTTCGGTAATGGAAATATCCGTACCGACCTGGAAGCGGCCTTCTTCAGAGGAGCGTACAATCATGCGCGGACTGGCAATGACTTCACCGACACCAGATTGCGAAAAGAATTGAAGCGTGGAAAGAATATCTCCATAACGATACGACCTGAGGTAATCTACTGAAAGTGCAGATCGCGTCGCAGGCGCCGTCAAGTTTGTGAGCAGGCTGTCTCGCCCCTTTAAGAATGAAAACGACCAATCAAAACCATATGCTTGACTCTTCGTAACATCTAGAGAGAAAAAGATAATCGTGATGAGGACTTCTCTGCTGTCGATACTTATCGGCTCCGCAGCGCCGACAGAATCAGCCGCCGCAGTTGTCGATGTGCCTCCAGCGCCACCCGTGCCTGCGCGAACGGTCGTCACGAGAAAGTAGTCGGCTTCTTCCTTAAATGTCCGTCCCAAGGGCAAGAGGATCATCTGCAGGGCTTCGAGCCAGTGCTTGGATTCGACATCGATACCGATCGGAGCGGCATCGATGGGCGACGGATCCACCACCGGCTTACCCGTCACTCGTTTGCTGATCTCGCTGAGCGCGGTGATCGCCTGGCTGTAGGTCACGTCGCTTTTGAACGAGACCATCTCGTCCTGCCTTGTCGCCCGTTGCTGAGCGTCAAGCGCGTGCCATACACCGATAACCATTAGGAATAGAACAATCGCAAGACGTTGTTTCATACAGTGCTCTCCGTCATTTCGTGGTTACAAAGTCGATTTTCTTTTCAATCTTACGAATAATCCCGCCCTCGTCGACCGTGAATTCAACTTTACTTTCTGCCGGGCTAATCCGGCTCACATAGCCGCGCCACACTTTATCCCCCAAGTGTAACACCAGAATTCCCGCTGTTGTTTGAATGTACGCTTTACCCGGCAATACAGCTTTTACGACAACCTGCGTCGCGTCTATTTCACCTGCCGGCGCTTCCATGGACAACGTTTGGAATATCACAGGGTTGAACGGATCAAACGGCGGCGGGGCGATCGGCAAGGCAGTCGCCGCGAGCGATTGCCCTAACTCCGGAACTCGGCTATAATACGCATGCAGTTCCATACCGAACGAAATGCGCCGTCCTGTTTCGCGCGTTTCCAGATTGATTTCTTCTTTCAAATCCATGTTGAGCGAATTAATCTTATAGAGTTGGCGTCCGTTTTCCAGATAATACACGAATTTGTAGAGTGTTTCAAAATCCGCATCGCCTTCGGTAATCTGGTACGTGTTAAAAGCGTAATCGCCGCGTTCGGTTGGCGGTCCGAACTCGAACCCGAACTTCAGGAATCCCGCCTCGTCTATGCCATCGCTGATATATTCGTATGTTTCAGACGAGAGGTCCGACGCCGGGATAATCTTACTGCGCGAATCGTACTTGCGCCGCACGTCCTGATATCGGACAGTCAGCTGTTCCACTTCGGCAACGAGCGTTGGCAGATTGACAAGCTCCCTCTCGATGTTATCAATTTCGGTTTGGAGCGCCGCTAACTCTTTCGGCTGCCAATATCCCCAGTAGAAGCCGCCGCCGCCGGCAATGAGGACGAACAAGACGGCAAGGGCAATCGTATTTCTTATTTTATAAGACACAGACCATTCTCCTTACGGGACTGTAGTAGTTGTCTTGGGGCGGTCGCCCTTATCAACTTGCTCGACAAAAATTTCAAATTCATACACAATCTGGTCGCGTATCGTCGCGGTTTTCACGGAACGGAGCGTGGCTTTTTCAAATATGCTCGTAAGCCGAGGAATCCGCGAACGGTATACCGCGCGACCCGAAAGCAGCAACCCATCAACGGGTTGAGCGACACGCGCAACGCGGTAAATCCACAGAGAATTCAAATCATCGACACTGTTGCCGAGATAATGCAGAATGCGGCTCCATTTATCCGCGCCCGGAACAATCTGCTCGTACAACTCCTGTGCGCGTGAGTACCGCTGAATATCATTGAGCAGACCCGTTTTTCTCTCTTGTAATATCCGGTAATCCTGTAACTCCGTCTGCTTGCGTGCCAACAAATCCCGAGCGCGGCGAATTTCCGCGTTCTGCGAAACGATAGACGTATAGAAAAATATAATAGAAAAGAACACAAGACCGGCGAACAAATACCCATGCCATGCGAGTTTAAACGCTTTCTGCCCTTCAATGATCGTGATGGGCATCAGGTTCACAGTATGGAAACCCTTTTGCGTGGGGCTCAACGCTTTCCACGCTGTCGCGATCGGCACTGCGTATTCGGAAATTGATTCACCCACCGAACCCTCGTACAAACTTAAGTCAAGGCTTGGCGCTTGAAGATAATCCACTTGCGCGCTCGAAAATTGCGGGGCGAGAGATTCGCGTAGATTCAACTTGTGACATTCGCCCGTGAGCAATATCCTATCGATACGCGTCAACGCGATATTATCCTGCTCGAGGAGGATACGGCTATAGATCGTGTTTTCGAGATTGGGCGATTGGTAGCCTTCGCTAATGACAGGAGCAAAGTGGAGGTATTCTTTGCCCTGCATAAAAATCAGCCGGCTGAATTCAGTTCCAACGTATACTACAACGGTAATTTCTTCGTCTTGGATTTCGTAGTTTGCGCGAATCAAGCTCATCAACGACAGGTCAAGACTATCGATGTTGCTTAAATTCGGTATACGTCCCTTGGTAAACGGTTTAATCTCATTGAGCAGGTCGACGATATGCAGTCCGTCTTCCCGAATAATGGTCAACAATCCGCCTTTAGCTGTTGGAATTGTAGCAAAGGCATCCGGAAGGGGAGGTGTAGCACGGAGGGTTGATAGCTCTGCACTGAGCTTCTTGTTTAATTTTGAGCCTTTTAACCCGAAATCACTGTCAAATTCTTGGTAGGTAATCGCCGGCTCAGTGAGGGCGTATGAAACGGTAATTTTTGCCGGTGGCAAATCGCCTAATACACTAAGTAAAACCGAGGCATTCGTCTGTTCCTGACCGCCTTCAACAGGAGGCGGTGTCGCAGAGGCAAAAGCGTCCGCAGAGCCCATATCCATAGTCCCAGCTTCTTCAGCCATCTGGGCGGCCTGTTTTTCCTCAAATTTCTGCGCCAACGGAACGGTTTTAAAATCCCGCAAAGTGACGTTGTTACCTTTGGCAGATAACTGGACATATTTGAGTTCAAGACCGTCGACGAAGAGCGCTACGGCTGTCTTGCCTTGGTCTGGCTGGTATGGCATTCGGTGCTAACCCCTTAGATGTTAGAAAATTATACCGCCGCGCAACAAACTCCCAACACCACATTTGCCCAACATGCGTTAATGCGTTTGCAACAATTGTTCCATACGCCGCTTGTTATTACAATACTGCATTGCCGCTTCGAGTGAAATCTTTTTC
>DASWKY010000014.1:0-9828 GCA_036396395.1 Bacteroidota bacterium
ATCCATTTCCATCCACACGGTGTGGGCGATGGAGTTGACCGACGTGCCGCCTTCCACGCGCCCGACGTTGAAGGTCGTCTTCGGTTGTTTTGGCACTTCGAAGCGCGAGATTTTTTCCACCGCCCTGCCGAGCGCGTGGACGGGGTTCGGCATTCCGAACGCTCCGTAACTGTGTCCGCCCGGACCCTTGAACGTCACTTTGTATCGGTGGCTTCCCACCGCGCGGTGCGTAATGCCCAGTCCCGTGCCGTCGAGAGAAATAAAGTGTGTAACCTTGTCCTTGAGTTCATGCGTGAACACATGCCGCACGCCGCGCAAATCGCCGATGCCTTCTTCTCCCACTGTACCGATAAACATGATCGTGCCCCGCGTTGTGATGCGTTGCTCCTGCAACACCCGCGCGACTGCGAGTAAGACGGCAAGCCCGCGGCTGTCGTCGCCGATGCCGGGCGCTTTAATCGTCGTGCCGGTGCGCGTGGCGGTCACATCGGTTCCTTCGGGAAACACCGTATCGAGGTGCGCAGAGAGCGCCAGCATTTGCCCGGCTGTTTCTCCCGCTCGCTCACCTATGACATTGCCCGCCGCGTCGATGCGCACATTGCTCAGCCCGAGTTCCGTAAACCGGCGTCTGAGATATTCTGCCCGTTGTTGTTCCTTAAACGGCGGCGCGGGTATTTCGCAAATGGCAATCTGCTCGGCGATGGTTTCCGCTTCAATTGCTTTCAGAAACTCCAGCGCCTCCCGCACCTGCGGCTGTGCAGCGACTTGTGCGAACGAAAATGGCGTCCATACAAATGAAAGCAAGATAACGAACAGTTTCATACAGAGTCCTTATTGGGTGTTCCAAGAACCGCTAACAATTTAGGAATATCCTACAAATGCTGGACACAAGCAAGGCTTGTCCTGCAACTTTCGCCCCGCTAAACCTCCGAGATGTATCCCGACGCACGCTCTCGAAATCTCGGAGGTTTCCCGTCACAGATTCGTTGACAATCCTTCAACTTCTCATTACATTGCTCAGCACAATATGTAGTATAGTCAACGTCGGTGCCCGTACTAACGGGACTCGCCTTTTTTCCCCATGAACATCGCGGTGTTCGCGTCCGGTCGCGGCTCAAATGTTGAAGCTATCCTCAACGCCATTCAGCGTGGTACGCTTCCGGCGCGCGTCGTTGTGCTCGTAAGCAACAAATCGGGCGCGGGAGCAATAGAACTTGCTCGTGCACATGGCATCCCCGCCGTGCACCTGAGCCAACAGCAATTTTCCGGCGAAGAGGAATACATCGAGCGGCTTCTCTCCGTGTTGAGCGAGCACCGTGCGGACTTCATCGCGCTGGCGGGGTATCTCAAGAAAATCCCCTCACGGGTCACCGAGCGATTTCGAAATAGAATTGTGAACATCCATCCCGCGCTTCTGCCGAAATTCGGCGGGCACGGCATGTACGGCATCCACGTGCACGAGGCGGTGCTGAAGGCAGGAGAAAAAATCAGCGGCGCGACAGTGCATATCGTGGATGAAGAATACGACCGCGGGGCAATCGTGATGCAGAAGGCTATCAACATCGTCCCGGGCGAGACGCCGGAAACGCTCGCCGCGCGGGTCTTAACAATAGAGCATGAGCTGTATCCCGAAGCCCTGCGCGCATTTGCCGAAGGGCGGGTGGAAATCAATGGAAGAACCGCTTGGATTCGACCGAACACATTGCAACCGTAACAACCATGAGAACGCCGGAACCGCAATTAACAATCCGCCGTGCGCTCGTCAGCGTGTCCGACAAGCGTGGCATCGTCGAGTTTGCAAAAGGGCTGGCCGAGTTCGGCGTGGAGATCATTTCGACCGGCGGCACCTATACCGCGCTGAACGAAGCGGGCGTTGCCGTCAAGCAGGTTTCTGAGGTGACGGGGTTTCCGGAAATTTTAGACGGGCGCGTGAAGACACTCCATCCTTTTATTCATGCCGGACTGCTTGCGGTGCTCGATAATCCGAAACACGTCCAGCAGTTGAACGAGCACAATATCGCTCCGATTGATTTGCTCGTCGTGAATTTATACCCGTTTGAAGAAACCATCGCAAAAGAAGACGTGCGGCTCGAAGACGCTATCGAGCAAATTGACATCGGCGGTCCCGCGATGGTGCGCGCCGCGGCGAAAAACTATCGCCACACAGCAGTCGTTGTAAACCCGTACAGGTACGGCGTGCTCTTGGAAGAATTGCGCGAGCACGGCGGAGCCGTCTCCGCGCAGACGCGGTTCGACCTGGCTAGCGAGGCGTTCGCCCACACGGCGCAGTACGACACGCTCGTGTCGTCGTTCCTTGAATCGTTCAACCCGAAGCGCGACATGCCGGAAAAATTCGTCGTCTCGTACAGCAAGGCGATGACGCTTCGCTACGGCGAGAACCCGCACCAGTCTGCCGCGCTCTACGGGAAATTCGACCAGTATTTTCAGAAGCTCCACGGCAAGGAGCTGTCGTTCAACAATATTTTGGATATTAACGCGGCGGCACAGTTGTGTGCGGAGTTCGACGAACCCACCGCCGTCATTATTAAGCACAATAACCCGTGCGGGGTCGGCTCCGGAGACACCCTGCCCCAAGCCTATCAAAAAGCCTTAGAAACGGACAAAAAATCGGCTTTTGGCGGGATTGTCTGCGTCAACAAACCGCTCGACCTGACGACCGCCGAAGCGTTGAACGAGCTGTTCCTAGAGGTTATCATCGCACCGGAGTATATGCCGCGCGTCCTCGACTTGCTGATGCGAAAGAAAGACCGCAGGCTGATGACACAATCCGCCAACTTGCGAAAGATAAACGACTACGATATGCGCACAGTCGCAGGCGGCGTGCTCGTGCAGGACCCGGACAAGCACCGGATGTACGCGGACCAATTAAAGACGGTCACCAAGCGCAAGCCGACGGACGACGAGATCCGCGCGCTGCTGTTCGCGTGGAAAATCGCCAAGCATGTAAAGTCTAACGCTATCATTTACGCGCGCGGCGACCGGACGCTGGGCGTCGGCGCGGGGCAAATGTCGCGCGTGGATTCTTCGCGCATCGCGGCGCTGAAGGCGGCGGACGCTGGACTCGACCTGCAAGGCAGTGCGGTCGCGTCGGATGCATTCTTCCCGTTCGCGGACGGTTTGCTCGAAGCGGTGAAGGTCGGTGCGACAGCCGTCATCCAGCCGGGCGGCTCCGTGCGCGACGAGGAAGTCATCAAAGCGGCAGACGATAACAATGTAGCTATGGTCTTTACCGGCATTAGACATTTCAGGCATTAAGAATCTTTTCACTTTGAACTTTTAACTTGGGACTTTGAACTTACCATCATGGGCATCTTAAATCTCTTCGCATCGGATATCGCCATCGACCTCGGAACGGCGAACACCGTCATCTGGATGAGGAACAAGGGCATCGTGCTCAACGAGCCTTCGATTGTGGCGTTCGACCGCAACACGAAAAAAATCATCGCCATCGGCAACGAGGCGCGGGAGATGGTCGGCAGGACGCACCGCGACATCCGCACCATCCGCCCGATGAAAGACGGCGCCATCGCCGATTTTGAAATCGCCGAAGGCATGTTGCGCGAGTTCATCCGGAAAATCAGCGTCGGCTGGGTGCCGAGCCGCCGCATCGTCGTCTCCGTGCCCTCCGGCATTACGGAAGTGGAAAAGCGCGCAGTGCGCGACTCCGCGGAACACGCGGGCGCAAAGGAAGTTCATCTCCTCGCAGAACCCATGGCGGCGGCAATCGGTGTCGGGCTGGACGTGGACGCCCCGGTCGGCAACATGGTGATCGACATCGGCGGCGGCACGACGGAAATCGCCGTCATCGCGCTGTCGGGGCTGGTCAATGAGGAGTCCATCCGCATTGCGGGCGACGAGATGAACAATGCCATCGTGCAATTCTTCAAGCGCAATCATAATATATTGATCGGCGACCGCACGGCGGAAGCGATCAAGTGCGAAGTCGGCTCCGCCATGCCGCTGAAGGAAGAGATTACGATTCAAGTGAAGGGCCGCGACCTCGTCAATGGCGTGCCGAAGACGACGGAAGTCAGCTCGGTGGAAATCCGCGAAGCGTTGAACGAACCCATCGCGCAAATTGTCGAAGCGGTGAAGATGACGCTCGAGCGCACACCGCCGGAGCTTTCCGCGGACATCCTCGACCGCGGCATCATGCTCACCGGCGGAGGGGCATTGCTCAAGGGGCTTGACGAACGCCTGCGGCTCGAAACAAATCTCTCCATTCATGTCGCCGAAGACCCGCTCACCGCTGTGGTGCGTGGCGCCGGAAAAGTATTGGAAAACCTGACTCTGTATTCGAAAGTTCTCGTGAAAAGCAGGAGATATGACTGAGTGATAGGCGGGAAAGCAGTACGTAGGACGAAAAGAATAATATTCACAAAACCCCGCACTGCGGGGTTTAACATTGCACTGAGCAATAACCAGCGAACTCATGTTAGAACGCCTTTATAATCTACTTCTCTTTTTTAAAGAGTATGTTATCCTGTCCGGGCTGATTGCCCTCTCGCTCGTCTTGCTGGTATTGAACGACAACACGCAGGTTCGGCGGCTCCGCACGATTGCGACTGTTTCGTTGGGCGTCGTGCAGGAGCAATTGTCGTTCATCCCCTCCTATTTTTCTTTGCGCTCGGAAAACGACATCCTGCGCCGGCAGAATATCCAGCTTGCCGATGAAGCGAGCAGGCTCCGCGATGCACGGCTGGAAAACATCCGCCTCCGGAATTTACTCGGCTTGAAGGAACGGTCGACCGATAAGCTCATCGCGGCGAACATCGTGAGCAAAAGCCTCACGCTGTCCCGCAACACGCTCACGCTCGATATGGGCGAAGCGGACGGCGTGCGCCCGCTGATGCCCGTGGTCAACGAGGCGGGAGTCGTCGGCTTGGTTATTTCCACAAGCGAGCAGTACTCGATAGTCAATTTGTTATTGAATACGTCATTTCGCGCGAGCGCCAAGGTGGAACGAAGCCGTGTGGACGGCATTATTGCATGGAACGGCGTTCACCTTGTACTGAAGAATGTCGTAAAGACGATGGATGTCGTCCCCGGCGATGTCGTGCTGACGTCGGAATACAGCAGTACGTTTCCGCCGAATATCCGCATCGGCGTCGTGCATGAGGTCGCCGAGGAGTTAGGCACGCTCTTCAAAACCATTACCGTTACGCCGAGTGTCGATGTCGTGCGGCTTGAGGAAGTGTTCGTCATTGCTCGGCTTCCCGAAGCCGAGCGGACTGCGTTGGAACAAGAAACCGCCCGAAAATTTGCAAAATAATTTCTTTCGTAGAGACGTAGCTCGCTACGTCTCCCAACCAATTCATAACAATATATCAGGAGAACCAATGTCCGACCCCCGCTATCCAATTGGAAAATTTTCCCGTAAAGAAACCATCTCCGACGATGAGCGCGTTGCGCTCATTCAACAGATTGCCGACGCACCGGCAAACTTGCGCGCGGCGGTGAAGGGATTAACCGATAAACAACTTGACATTCCGTACCGCGAAGGCGGGTGGACGATTCGGCAAATCACGCACCACATTCCGGACAGCCACTTGAACGCGTATATACGATTCAAGCTCGGCATGACGGAAGACCACCCGACCATCAAACCGTACGAACAACAACTATGGGCGGAATTGGTGGACGGGAAAACCGCTCCCTTAGAACCATCGCTGACACTGCTAGAATCAGTGCATACGCGTTGGGTGATGTTCCTGAAGTCGCTGAAGCCGTCCGATTTTTCGCGGACGCTCTACCATCCCGAAGACGGCATTATGAAACTCGATGTCGTCCTGCAACACTACGCATGGCACGGACGCCATCACACGACACAGATAACTTCGTTCCGCGAACGGATGGGGTGGTAACTGTGAGTGACGCAGTTCGTTGCATCTCGCTCTAAATCTCCCTACTTTTTTCGCATACTCATGGAACGCTATCTCCGCACGTCGCTTGTTGCCCTCGGTCTGCTCCTTCTGCAGACGACGTTCGTACCGTTTCTTTCGTTTTCGGGATACGGTCCCGACCTCCTGCTCATCTGGGTCGTATATATCGCCATCCGGCGCGGGCAGGTGGAAGCGGCGGTTGCGGGATTTTTGATCGGTGTACTGCAGGACGTGACCACGACGCAGTTTTTCGGTCTCGCCGCGCTGGCAAAGACTGTCGCCGGGTTCGCCGCCGGGTATTTCTTCAACGAAAATAAAACCGGTCTCACGCTCGGCACGTACCGTTTCGCTCTTATTATTTTTCTGGCGTCGCTGATTCACAATATTCTATATTACATGATTTTCTTTCAAGGGACTGAAGTCTCGCTCGTCGCCGCTACGCTTCAATACAGCGTGCTGACAGGAGTATATACGAGCGTGCTCGGTTTCCTGCCGGTGTTCGTGTTTGCCCGGAAGCATTCGTTGACATAAAACAACAAAGCTCCGCCACAAAGTCACTAAGGCACAAAAAATCTTTTAAAATTATTCCCCTTGTGTCTTCGTGCCTTAGTGGCAACAGCATCCTATGTTCGACTCACCAACATTCGGTTCGTTAACCCGCGCGACAATTCTCCGCTCCGTGCTTGGCGTGCTGTTCCTGCTTCTGCTCGGACGGCTCTACCAGCTTCAAATGCTGTATCACACCGAGCTGGGAAAAAAGTCTGAAGAAAACAGCGTCCGCGCCGTCATTCAGGAACCGATCCGCGGATACATGTACGACCGCTACGGGACGCTTGTGGTGGACGTCGGTCCCGCCTACACCGTTACGGTGACGCCGGCGGCATTCGATGCGGCTAACCTTGAGAAGCTCGCCGCTCTCCTGCAGATGGACAAAAAGGAAATAGCCGATAAAATTACCAAAGGGCGCGCGTACTCCCGCTTCAGCCCCACGCGTATCAAGCGCGATGTAGATTTCAAGATGCTCTCCGCGCTCGAAGAAATACTCTACTCCCTCCCCGGCGTCGACTATCAGGTCGAATCCAAGCGCACCTATACAACGTCCATGCAGGCGACGCACTTGTTGGGATACGTCAAAGAAATTACCGACGCACAGCTTTCCCGCAGCGCGGAAGTGTACCGGCCCGGCGATGTGGTCGGCTCATCCGGGCTTGAGTCGAGTTACGAAACACGCCTGCGCGGAGAAAAGGGGTTCGAGTTTTTCTCCGTGAACGCGCAGGGGCAATTCCTCGGCAGTTACGACGGCGGGAACAGTAACATCCGTTCGAAGGAAGGGTACGACCTCCTGCTACACCTCGACGCGTCTGTGCAAACGCTCGCCGAATCGCTGATGGCAAATACCCGCGGCGCGCTGGTCGCTCTCGACCCCAATAACGGCGGCATTATCGCCATGGTGAGCAAACCGGATTTCGACCCGTCTGTGTTCAGCGGCGTCACCCCCCTGCAACTGTGGCAACAACTGAATAGCGATACGACCAAGCCGCTGTTCAACCGCGCGACGATGACACGCTACCCGCCCGGCTCGACCTTCAAAATGGTAATCGCCGCCGCCGCTCTGCAGGACGGCATTATTGATGAACATTACCGTATTACCTGCACCGGGGCGTTCCGGTTCGGGGACAGGGTGTTCAAAGACCTCCATGTGCATGGCTCAACGAATGTCCTTGAGTCCATCCAGCGGTCGTGCAACGTCTTCTATTATCAGTTGGTGCTGAAAATTGGGCTGGAGCGATTTGCGAAGTATTCGAGAATGTTCGGCTTCGGCAACCCGACGGGCGTCGACATCAGCGAAGAAACCGCGGGGCTTATTCCCGATACGGAACACTACGACCGCGTGTACGGAAAAGGAAAGTGGACGCAAGGGTATCTCGTGAGTTTGGGAATCGGGCAGGGGGAGATCGGCGTGTCGCCGTTGCAGATGGCGAGTTATGCCGCGGCATTGGCAAACGGCGGGACATTGTACAAACCTCACGCCGTCGCGGCGATACGGAATAAACGAACGAAAGCCGTCGAAGAACTTGGTCACCCATTGAAAGCGACCGGCATCGAGCCTGCGGTGATGGACTTACTGCGCGAAGGGATGCGCCGCGTGGTGCAGGAGCCGGGCGGCACGGGCGGACTTGCGCGCATCTACGGCATTCAGTCGGCGGGAAAAACCGGCACGGCGGAGAACCCGCACGGCGACGACCATGCGTGGTATGTCGGCTTTGCCCCGTTTGAAAATCCCAGCATCGCCGTCGCAGTGATGATCGAGAACGCCGGGTTCGGCGGCTCGAAAGCCGCGCCCATCGCCGGCGCGGTCGTACGAACGTATTTGCGCAACACCAAACAATTGCCCGAACGAATCGCTAAACCGACTGTGCAGGATTCGGCAAAACAGATTACACAGACGACGGAGTATTAGCGTGTTCGATTATTTCAGAGAATATTTCGATTTCAAAGGGTTGTTCATCTGCCTCGCGCTCGTTGCGATGGGACTGGTTTCCATTTACAGCGCAACATACGACGCAGGAGCAGGCGCGATTTTCGAGAAGCAAACCATATGGGTTATCGCCGGCGTTGTAGCAATGCTGGTCGCGGCGTTTTTTCCTTTCAAATTACTCCAGAGGCTTGCCGTGCCAATCTACGCGCTGACGCTCGGCGCGCTGTTTTCCGTGTTGATGATCGGCGCGCGGATTTCCGGTTCCAAGAGCTGGTTCGGCGTAGGCGATTTCGGCGTCCAGCCGTCCGAGTTCGCCAAGGTCGCCACAGTGCTTGCGCTCGCCGCGTTTCTTTCGAAGACCACCATCAGCATCTCCAACACGAAGCACCTCCTCGGCACGATGCTTATCGTCGTGCTCCCGATGATGTTCATCCTTGCCCAGCCGGATTTAGGGACGGCAATTATCTTTTTTGCTATGGTAGTCCCCGTGTTATACTGGGCGGGCGCGTCGAACTTCGTGCTTGCCGCAATTTTCGCGCCGGTCATCGTCGCCGCGGGCGCATTATTTGGCACTACCATCTTTCTCGTTTCTATCGTTATTGCCGGACTGATTATTTTCTTCGCGCACGAGAACCGTTTTGCAGCAGGCGCGGTCTTCGGGCTGACGCTCGCCGTCGGGCTGTTGGTGCAAACGGTGTACGACAATCTCCCTTCCTACCAGCAGAAGCGCATCGCGACGTTTCTCAACCCCGAATCCGACCCGCTCGGCGCGGGCTATAACGTCATCCAGTCGAAAGTCGCCATCGGCTCCGGGGGACTCACGGGCAAGGGTTATTTGCAAGGCACGCAGACGCAGTTGAATTTCATCCCGGAACAATGGACGGATTTCATTTATTGCGTGCCGGGCGAGGAGTTCGGGTTCATCGGCGGCTCGGTGGTGTTGATTGCATTTGCAGTCTTGCTCTTCCACGGCATTAAGATTGCCTCCATCTCGAACAATAAATTCGGCAGTGTTGGAGCGATAGGCGTCATCGGAGTTTTTGCCGCGCACATCTTTGTCAACATCGGCATGTCGCTCGGGTTACTGCCCGTCATCGGCATTCCATTGCCATTCCTGAGTTACGGCGGCTCCGCGCTCATCGCCAACATGACGATGGTCGGGTTGCTGATGAACTTCTACGCCAACCGCAAAGAGCATTGACGCTGTTTCGCGAAGGTGTCTCACCGAGCGAATGAGCGCTTGGACCTGCCTGTCAGAAAGAAGTCAGACAAATCCCGAAAGGTATGGCCTCGCCAAATGTCTGACCTACCTTGTGTCGTTTCAAAAAAATAATCTTGTATTTTTATCGTAATGTACATAACCCCCTGCGGCTCTAACAACGAGCCGCGTCCCCCTTGGTAAGGGGGACAACATGTAGGCAGACGGTCTTTCCCCTCCTTACCAAG
>DASWKY010000015.1:0-3091 GCA_036396395.1 Bacteroidota bacterium
CTTGGTAAGGAGGGGAAAACCCGCCTGTTTGCACTTTGTCCCCCTTACCAAGGGGGACGCGTTCCGTCCGCCTCTGGCGGATGGAACGCAGGGGGTTATGTACTTTACGATAAAAATACAAGATTATTTTTTGAAACGGCACTATAATAAGGGAACACACGCGAAACAATTCGCAGGCTATCCCGCAATAAGGCAGTAGGATGCAAAAAACGCAAAGCCTGCGGCTACCGAATATTGTTATGAAAGAATATCCCTGCGCACAAAAATCGCCCACGCGGCAACACAAGACACGACGGTGTAGATACCTAACACCGTAACACTCTTCCAAATATCATCCCACGGGATCGGGTCGTTGAACACTTTCTGCCACAGGATCATATGTTTTGTGAAGAGACCGTCCCGTATCGGGTCGAATATTTCCAGCGGCAGAACGGTCAGCACCATAAACACGATCAATACGCCAATCGTAGCAACGATAGGCCCTATGGCGTTTTCGACAAATGACGAAAAAAACAGCGCGATGGAAGCAACTGTCATCATCGACCAGACAGCAAAAAGGTACGCTAACAGAAAGCGCCAAGCAACAGAAGATTCTTCGAGGACTAAAATTCCACGTTCAATGACAATCATATCCCCGCCGCCCAGCAATGCCAACGCCAGCCCGATACTGAGGACCCCTAAAAATACGACAAACACGAACGTATACAACAGCGTTGTCGCTGTTTTTGCGAGAAATATTCGCGTGCGTGACACCGGTCGAATGAGAAGCAGGCGGTACGTCCCCGCCGTGGCTTCCCCGGCAAGCTGGTCGCCCGCCACAAAGGAAATCAACAACGGAATATGCACCCAGAGGCTGTTCATAATCTGATATGACACAAACCACCCGTTGAACAAACTGCCGACGAAGAAAAAATCTTCCTGCAGGCGGCGTGTCGCCAGTTGCAGAAAGCGGCCTCCTTCGAGCTTCATCCCGACCTCCACGAGCGGCACGATGATCGCGACGATGAGAAAGCCGAGATACGTTCGTTTCTTGAGAAACGTTTTCAGCAGTTCGTAGTAGATGAGTTTGCCCATGGCGGTGTCAACGGTCGCTTGTTTGACCCTCCGTGAGTGAAAGAAAATATTGTTCGAGGGAGCGTTTCGGAATCAACGCGCGCACGTTCACCCCGCCGCGCACGAGCGCCTTGTTCAGCGCCGGAACATCCTTTACCTGCACCGCAACGTCGAATAGACCGTCCTTCTCAGAGAAGCTCGAAACAAGACGATGCAGGCTTTTCAATACTTTTCTGATGGCGGTTGCTGGTGAGCCTTCTACGACAACAGACTGCTCGCTCTGCGAGAGCAATTGCTGAACGTCACCCTGCACAACCAATTCGCCGCGGTTAATGATCGCCATGCGAGTGGCGACCAGTTCAATTTCGTTGAGGAGGTGTGATGAGAGAAAAATCGTTTTCTTTCGGTCACGCGCAAGATGCAGGATGAGCTGTCGCACTTCCTTCATACCCTGCGGGTCAAGGCCGTTTGTCGGTTCATCGAGAATGACGAGTTCCGGGTCGGCGAGAAGCGCCTGTGCGATGCCGAGGCGCTGTTTCATCCCATGCGAGAAGGTCTTCACGGCGTCGAATTCTCTCCCCTTCAAGCCAACCAGTTCAAGCACTTCCATGATGCGCGCACGAGTGACGCCCCCGCTGAGAGCGCCCACTACTTCAAGATTCTTTTGCGCTGATAAGTAGAGATAGAAATCGGGTTTTTCGACAATTCCGCCGACCGAACGGAGCGCCTGCTCGCGGTGGGTGTGCAACCGGTGTCCGAATAATTCCACTTCACCGGTGCCGGGCTTGATGAGTGAAAGCAGCATCCTGATTGTCGTACTCTTGCCCGCGCCGTTCGGACCGAGAAACCCGAAGACGTCGCCACGATAGACTTCGAGGTTGAGGCTTCGTACAGCCCAACGCTTTTTGTACTGCTTACCAAGATTGTAGGTGCGGAGGATACTGTTGGCTATCAAGTGAGAAATGGGTACGTATCGTGAAGGTTTTCGTTACAGTATGGTCTTGCGAAAAAGGTAGAGCAAAATGGAAGGAATAGCAAGGCGGAAAAAAACGTCCCGAATAAGCTCTAGAGCCGAGTCGGGACGATAAAAAAACTCTTACAGAATGGTAGAGATTTCTGAAGAATTAATTAAACTGTCATGGTGAGCGGAGTCGAACCATGTTTTTTGAACAATATCGCCCTTCGACTTCGCTCAGGGTGACTAAATTTTGGATATTTCAACAGTCTCTATATTTATCTTTGAGTGCTTCGGATACGCTCAATCGCTTTCTGCACCGCCCTTTTTTGCAGGTCGGGCAGTTGCTCGCCGAGTAAGCCTGAGTATTCGGTCAACGCTTCATTCGAAAGCTTCATTGTCTCAAAGGAAGTGGCGATACGCATACGGGCGTCAATATTCGTTTGAAGGTCTGGGTAGAGACGGAATGTTTCCTTCGCTTTCAGAATAGATGTCGCATGAAATGAATTCTCATACAAGAGTTTTGCCCCCTGTAATTGCATCAAGCCTGCGCCCGTTCCGAGTTGCTCGTTGGAGGACTCTCGTGCATCGGTACCGTGTATGACCGTGGTGCGGGGAATAGTGAGCGACCCGTCTTCACGCGGCGGGACGGCAAGGATATTTTCCATCGCTAACTTGAGGAGAAACTCTTCTTGTCCCATGTGCCGGAAATCGGAAATATCCACCATCGTATTCTCCGGAACCCGTAATTGTTTGCCGTCAACAAGAACGCGCACGGAAGCATTTTTTCCCGTCCGGATTGTGTCTTCCGGGCGAAGCATCTCTCCCGCTTGCAGAGCCTTCCATTCTTCGGAAATGCCGCGACGGATTTCCACAGTGCCTTTCAGCTCCCTTACCGTAACATCGTTTGCCAGCAAAAAAACCATGGGGACTGCGAAGAACAGACAGAATACTGTAGTCATTATCCGTTTCATACTTCTTTACTCCTTTAACTAGAACCCATTTCAAAAACACGCGTAAGGGGCTGAAGCCCCGTTTTTTTTGTTTTTTTATTTCCCCGACCTAAAGGTCGGGGCTATAGCC
>DASWKY010000016.1:0-3060 GCA_036396395.1 Bacteroidota bacterium
TCAGCGTGTAGCCTTTTTCCACTTCTTCGAGGATAGTCTGGGGCGCAACGTCGCTTCTCGGCATTTGCATAAGCGCATCGTGAAACTCGACGCTGAATTCCTTGCCGACGGTTTCCAGAGGGGACACGCCCTGGTCTGCAAGCATCTTCATCGTTTTTTGGTAGATCAGTTCGATGCCCTTATACAAGGATTCGAAATCTTTTTTTTCCCTGCTGAGTTTCAGCGAGCGTTCAAGGTCGTCGGCGATGGGGAGCAATTCCGAAATCAATTCCTCGTTTGCGAATTTAACGATGAGAGCTGATTCATTCTCTGCGCGTTTTTTGAAATTTTCGAATTCCGCCGCTTTCCGCAGTAATAGATCTTTGTACAGCTGAACCTGTTGTTCCGCCTCGGCGAGTTTCTGGGCTACATCGTTCTCCCGCTGTGGGGCGTCCTGCTGGGCGTTCGGTTGTTTGTTGTCGTCTTGTTCTGTCATCAGTCCTTCTCACTGTCCTTTCAACATTTTGGCGATTGTTTTAGCAACATGGTCCACCAACGGCACGGCTTTGGAATAGTTCATACGTTTGGGTCCGATGATACCCAGCCTTCCGGACACACCGTCGGCTGAATACGTCGTTGCAACCACACTGTACTCTTTTGCCTTGTCTTCGTTATTTTCATTGCCGATGGTAATGATAACCTCGTTTTCCGAATTCTGATGTTTTTCGAGCAGGTGAACAATCACATTCTCGTTTTCCACTAATTCTATCACACTGCGGAAATTCTTCGGGTCGATAAATTCGGGCTGGTCGATGATATTCTGAGTGCCGGAAATGTGCACTTTCTCGCGCTCTTTCGTGTCGTCGAAGAGAACGTCCACCGATTCGATAAAGAGTCGCACCAAACCGCTCTCTTCGGACTGGACGTCCTTCAAGCGCACGGCAAAGGTATCGCGTATGAGCTGAAGCGTTAAACCCGCGAGACGTTCGTTCAGTAGCTGGTTGACTCGCAGGAGTGTATCGCGCCGGATTTCCGCCTTCACTTCGAGCATGACGGTCTTGACAAGTCCGGTGCGAATGGAAATCACCACCAACAGCCGTGAGCTGGAAAGCGGAATAAGTTCTAATTTTTCGAACACCCCGCTACTGAGATGAGGCGAAGCGACGACGCTGAGTTGTTTGGAGATTTTCCCGAGTAAGCGGGAGGTCTCGCGGAATAAATCGTCCTGTTCAACCGTCTGCTCAATGAGGGTCTCGATAGACTGCTTTTCAGCTTTCGAGAGTTCCTCAACTTCCATCAGGTAGTCGACATAGTAACGGTAGCCGGTATCGGTCGGGACGCGGCCTGCCGATGTGTGCGGATGAGAGAGGTAGCCAACTTCCTCTAAATCCGCCATGACATTGCGAATCGTTGCCGGGCTCCATTGCTCTTCGATTCGTTTCGAGAGAATGCGCGAGCCTACGGGAATTGCAGTAAGAATATAGTTGTAGACGACGTGCCGAAGCACGCTCCGTTCACGCTCGTTTAAATCTTCTTTTCGTATTGAAGCGACCATCAAAAAAAGCCTTTATTTTCAATAAATCTAACATTTTTTGGCAGGTTTGTCAAGGTGAGTTTCATGACCGTCGTTGTGAGCGCGAAGTGAGATGGATGTATACGATTGGAAAACAAAGGCGCGCATCTATGCTCGCGTACAGTGACGCAAGAACAAGTCGACAAGAGCCGTTTGAACTTGCTCACGTTTCTCGTGTTGATTAGGCATGAAATAATTCTTACTTTACGTTCGGTTACTCTCCAACGATTTAAGCCAACGAAATAGGATACCTCACCGCGTTGAAAGCAAAACTCGCACTCGAAAACGGCACTGTGTTCACGGGAGAGGCATTCGGCGCCGCCTCTGAAATCGCAGGCGAAGTGGTATTCAACACCAGCCTCACCGGATACCAGGAAATTCTCAGCGACCCCTCCTATGCGGGACAGATTGTGACGATGACGTCCCCGCTCATCGGCAATTATGGCATTAATCCGGAAGACCTTGAATCGGCGAAGCCGCGGGTTGCGGGCTTTGTGGTGCGCGAGTATTTTGAATTCTACAGTAATTTCCGTGCGAACGGAAACCTCGGCGAGTGGCTTGCCAAGCATGGCATCGTGGCAATCCAAGGGATTGACACGCGCAAATTGACGAAGCTCATCCGCACGAGCGGCGCGATGCGAGGCGTTTTATCTGCTACCGATCTGGACGACGAAAGCCTTATCGCAAAAGCCCGGTCATCCCCACAGATGAAGGGTCTTGACCTCACGAAGCAGGTTACAACCGCGGAACCGTACGCGTGGGATGAAGTCGACAGGACGCAGTTCGCTCTTCCGACTGTATCTGCTCACCCACTCAACGGAAAGCGGTGGAAGGTTGTTGTATTTGACTACGGTGTAAAGCACAACATTCTGCGCAGGCTCACGTCGTATGGTTGCAAACTCACCGTTGTGCCGTCGTCGTATTCAGCAGAACAGGTTTTAGAACTCGAGCCGGACGGCATTTTTCTCTCCAATGGTCCCGGCGACCCGGCGGCTGTCCGCTACGCGATCGAAAACATCAAGAAACTCATCGGCAAGAAACCGATTTTTGGGATTTGTTTAGGACATCAACTACTTGCCCTCGCGTTGGGCGGCACATCGTATAAATTAAAATTCGGGCATCGCGGGGCAAACCACCCGGTCAAGAATCTGCTTACGGGTTCAATCGAAATTACATCGCAAAATCACGGGTTTGCAGTGGACCCGGCTTCCCTCGATTCTGCAACTGTTGAAATCACGCACGTCAACCTGAACGACAATACGAACGAAGGACTGCGCCACCGCGAACTTCCCGTATTTAGTGTGCAATACCATCCGGAAGCATCCCCCGGTCCTCACGACAGCGATTATTTGTTCGCCCAGTTTATCGAGATGATGGAACGCGAAAGCGTTGCCGTAACGCATTAATGTTTCCGATGTTCAGCCTAAGGCAGAAATCCATCTTGAAACCCACCCGCGCAAAGAGTATATTGTGATGCACCAAATAGTTATTCATACAGTATCCACGAC
>DASWKY010000017.1:0-4052 GCA_036396395.1 Bacteroidota bacterium
GAAATACGCGGAACATATGCAACATCACCGTCAACACCATTGCGTGCGCCGCCCACCGGTGCATATTCCGAATCAGAGGACCGAACGGAACGTCGTTCATCAAGTACTTCATATCCTCGTACGCGTACTGCGCGGTCGGACGATAGTAAAACATCAGGATGACGCCGGTGATCGTGAGAATCAAAAACAACAGGAAGGTAATCCCGCCCATGCCCCATGTGTAGCTGAGATTCGTGGCGTGGCGGGGAACGCGGACAGGATGAAGATGCAGAAAGACGTTATCGACGATCTGCAGAGCGCGGTTGCGCTGTGTATCCTGGTACGAATGCCGGAATATCGATTTGTAAACTTCGGTTTTTTTCAGCTGGTCTAACATGCGCGATCTCCTTTACCCCGTGTACGACAAAAATGAGCCAGGCTTGCCCCACTCATTTTTTTCATAAAGGAACTTCATACTGCGGTCGACTTCCAACTGCCCGTCGTCTGCAATGCCGACATATGCGCGCTCAAGCGGACGCGGCGCGGGACCTTCGAAGTTCATTCCCGATTTATAGAAACCACTGCCATGACACGGGCATTTAAATTTGTTATCGGAGGGAAGCCACCGCGGCGTACAGCCCAAGTGCGTGCAAATGGAAATCAGCGCGTAAAAACCTTCGCGCTCACGGACAATCCACACACGCTGTTCGTCTTTGAATCGTTCGCTTACTTCGCCGATGGTAAACTCTGCCGGAGACCCAGCCTTGAATTTCATCGGAGGTTCGAACAACACCCGCGGGAACATAAAGCGGAGCGAGCCGACCGTTGAAGCGATAATGAAGCCGAAAAATCCCATCCAGCCCGCGAGCGTCAGCAGGTTGCGTCGGCTCAACCGCCAAATGCCGGGGTCGCCCTCCGGCGGACGGTCTTGCTTCGGTTTGCGCGGCAAAGGAGTAGGCGAAATCTGCGCCGCCGCAGGCTTAGGAGGAGCCGCCACGGAAGCCGTTTCTCCCGCCGGTTGCGCTGTTAAATCGTTTGGTGCCTGGTCTGCCATGAGTTTTTCTTTCCGTGCAGGCGCACGAGGTTCGATACTTCAAGTGTAACGGTTAATTACGCCGCCGCTCCGACTACCTCTACTCGTGTGACCATGTCGATTGTTTCCCAGGGACAATATTTTGCGCACAGCTTGCACCCGATGCATACTTCTTCATCGACGACAACAATGCCGTTCACACTGATGTAACCGTGCTCTTCAGGATGTTCAGGACCGGGAACTTTATACAGGCAATCAACGGGACAAAATTCAATGCAGACCTCGCACCCTGTGCACCCTTCCGGATGGACGATGGCTACCAGAGGAGATTTCTTTTTCTTCTTTGGCGCCGCCGGGACAGCAACCGGAGCGACAGGACGAGGAGTTGGGGTTTGAGTCATTCAATAAGTATTGTGTCTACGAAAGTAATCCTCCCTCATGCTCTCAACATTTGTAAATATAAGAAAGGTTCTCACATTTGTCAAGAAAAAATAAGTAAAAACTATAGGAAAAGAGAGTTTTTCGGAAGGTTCTTCCCTTACGACATCGGTGAACACGTATGCGGGTTTCTACGCACGCTCACGCAACTGCATCGCATTTCTACGCCGCTTCCATTCTGCAGAGCCGCAAAGTCCGTGAAAGAAACAGTACAACTCCTTGCACGTCCGAAGCCAAAGTCGTATATTTGAACTATATGTTGAAATCTCTTACACATCCCTGTGCTTCATGACTTGGCTCGATTATTCAGAACTTCCATCTGACAACACCGCCTTCTCCTCTCTCTTTCTCGATTACATCCGGGACTATTCCAGCGTAGCGCAATACTACAGCGGAAATTTTCGTGACGACGCCGACTGGCGCCGCTGTCTGGAACGAGTGAGCGCTCGCACCATAGATCGTTCGACCATCACGCAAATTCTCAGCACGCAGAATAGAAATTTCCATTGCGGCGTCCGGACACTCGCTAACATCGACGCGTTGCTGAACGACAACACCGTCGCTATCGTCACCGGACAGCAAGTCGGACTCTTCACAGGTCCGCTCTACACCATCTATAAAACGCTCACGGTATTGAAGCTCGTCGAAAAACTCGGCGCGAAATTTCCGGACTTTCATTTCGTTCCCGTGTTCTGGCTCGAAGGCGAAGACCACGACTACGAAGAAGTGAATTCGATTCAGTTCGTCAATTCGACAAACGACATTGCCCAACTAAAATACGAATTAAAAGGCAAAGACCCCGGAAAAAATATGGGCGCGGTCGGCACGTTGGCATTCGACGAGAACATCGAGCAGTTGTTTACGTCGCTCGAGAGTTCCCTGATGCAAACGGAATTCAAACCGAAAGTACTGAATCTCTTCAAAACGGCATACCAGAAAGGCATGACGTTCAACAAAGCATTCGTGCATCTCATGAATGATTTACTGGACGACTCCGGTTTAATTTTTCTCGACCCCAACGACCCCGACGTGAAAAAACTGCTCATCCCTGTTTTCAAAAAGGACTTAGAAGAAACGCCTAAACTGTGTAAACTGGTAATTGACCAAAGCGCTGAGTTGGAAAAGACTTACCACGCGCAAATCAAACCGAAAACGTTGAATGTCTTCTTATTTCACGAGGGCGGGCGATACTTACTGGAACCAAAAGACGACGGCTACTCGCTCAAAGGAACACGCAAGACATTACCGAAAGAATACATCGCCGATGTGCTCGCGAATTCGCCGCACTTGTTAAGCCCGAACGTTGTGTTGAGGCCGCTGTGTCAGGACACGCTTCTCCCCACCGCCGCGTATGTCGGCGGTCCTTCCGAAATTGCCTACTTCGCGCAACTTAAGCCGCTGTATGAAGAATTTGGAATTCCCGAACCGATTATCTATCCCCGCGCAAGTATTTCTATCGTAGAAGAAAAAGTGGAGAAGGTGATGACGCGGTTTCACATTGAACTGACGGATTTACTACGCGACACGGAACTCATCAAACAGCGCATTGCCGAAGAAATTTCTGACGTCAAGGTCGAGGAGATGTTTACCAACACCTTACTGGCTATTGAGAATTCTATGGGAAGTATGAACGAGGGGATCCAGACCATCGACCCGACACTCCTCGGCGCGCTGGAGAACGCCAAATCAAAGATGAAATCCGCGCTGGACGTGCTGAAGGAAAAATCCATCGCGGCACAGAAACGGCGGCACGAAGTCTCCCTGAGACAAATCGACAAGGCGGCGTTGTATGTCTACCCCAACGGTAATTTTCAGGAACGTACGATCAACGTTGTCTATTTTTTGAATAAGTACGGGCTGGAGTTTGTCAAGTGGTTGTACGGTGAAATGTCGATAGAAAAGTTTAAGCACCAGGTGATCAACCTGTGAAGAACAATCATGGGTGAGCGGAGTCTCCCGAAGGGATGCCTTCGGCAAACCCATATCTGTTCTTCATGTACTATTGTAACCTGCTGAGCTCCTCCCAAAACCCCGGAAACGAAATATCAGCGCACTCGGCATCTTGAATTTCCGTTTCGCCGCTTGCTCGTAGTCCTGCAACCGCAAACGCCATGGCAATCCGGTGGTCGTGATAACTCTCCACCCGTGCTCCCCGCAAGCCTTCTTTCCCTTCAAACGCAAAACCATCGTCGTATTCTTCGACTTCAAGTCCCATCGCTCGCAGGTTGGCGACCACTGATTGTATTCTGTCCGATTCCTTCGAGCGCAATTCTTTGGCTTCGCGTACAGAGAAGACTCCTTTGGCGAAAGCGGCGGTAACGGCGAGAATCGGAATTTCATCTATCGCATCGGCAACACGCGCGCTGCGCAACTCGAACCCAGTATGCAATTCCGATGCCGCCACAGCAATATCCCCTATCGGCTCTCCTGCAACCTCTCTGCGATTCTCGATGGAGAGTTTGCCTCCCATTTGCCTGAACACATCCAACACGGCTGTACGGGTAGGGTTGAGACCGACGTTTCGAATAATAATATTCGAATGTGGAACCAATAATCCGGCGGCAATAAAAAATGCGGCGGCAGACGTATCCCCCGGCACCGC
>DASWKY010000018.1:0-3390 GCA_036396395.1 Bacteroidota bacterium
CAATGATAATATCCGGCTTTCGTCGTAGGACCTCTTCCGGTTGCACGATGCGGTTCTTCGCATTGTGGTGTTCACGCAACTCAGAAAATATATCCTCTCCTCCTGCTACTTCAATCAACTCGCTCACCCACCGGATACCGGAAATCATCGGGTCGCCCCACTCTTCAAAATATACCTTCGGCCGCGCAACTCCGCTGTGTTGTTGCGCTATGTCTTGCAATCGTTTCTCGTAATGAGCTACTAAAGCCTGCGCTTCGACTTGTTTTCCCACAATTCCGCCGACGACCAGAATCATTTGGAGTATTTCCTGTACGCTCCGCTGGTTAAACCCCACGACTTGAATTCCGCGCAACAAAAGCTCTTTCGCAATCTCCGCCTGCAAATCGGAAAATGCGAACACCACGTCCGGCTTCAGCGCAAGAATTTTATCATAGTTCGCGTCGAGAAAGGTTGAGACTTTCGGTTTCTCAAGCCTCGCTTCCATCGGGCGCACGGTAAACCCAGAAATCCCCACAATGCGGTCCTGACAACCGAGGAGATACAATGTTTCGGTCGTTTCTTCGGTGAGGCAGATGATGCGTTGGGGGTAGGTCATTTCAGTTGTCAGTTTCCAGTTTACAGTTTACAGTTTATAGTTTACGATTCACTATCGTTATCTGCTCATTTTAATAATCAAATCCCAGAGTTTCTTTTCAACGGGCATGACGGAGAGGCGCGGAATACGAACTAACGGAAACTGCTCAAAGACCTTCATCGCTTTGATGGCGGCGAGTGTTACGGGCTTCTTGAGCTTTTCTTTCGGCTTCAGGTCGAAGACAACAAGGCGCGGGTCTTTTTCCTTCGGGTCGGGATATGCAGAGGACAGTATTTGAGCGACGCCGATAACCGCTTTTTCATCCCCGGAATGATAGACAAACGCGAGGTCGCCTTTTTTCATCGAGCGCATGTGTTTCAGCGCGGCAAAGCTCGATACGCCGTCCCACACCGCCTTTTTGTCTTTCACTAAACTATCGAACGAATACACTGTCGGCTCGGACTTCAACAACCAGTAGTTCGGCATGGTTCCTCCTTAAGTTGTAACATCGTTTATCTATCGAACGTTACTTTCACCAATCCCCGCACGGCGTTGCACACATATATTTCGTCGGCTGACTTTACATCGTCAAGCGTTAACACTCGCTCTTCGACGCGGAATTTTTTCGAGCGCATCATGTATTCCCGGTAGATACCCGGCAATACGCCGCACGACAACGGCGGGGTCAACAATTGGCTATTTTTCTTAATGAAAACATTCGACCGCGCGCCCTCTGTCAATTCTCCGTTTTCGTTCAGAAAGAGGGCATCAAAATATCCGTCAAGGACTGCCCGTTCCAGTTCACGGTCGTACAGCTCACGGTGTGTCGTTTTGTGAAACAAAAACCGGTCGCTCGAATGTGTCCTCACGGACGATAGACGGACGTGCTGTGTTGCCGCCATTTGTTCCAAACGGTAATGTTGAGCGGAAAGTTCTCCGTTTCGTTTCATCGCAAGCCGCACGCGAAAGAAAAGCTTGCCCTTACTTTCTTTTCGCAATGCACGCTCATAGACTTTCAAGAACGCCGCGACGGCGGTATGCTTGAACGAAAAACCAAAATATGTTGCCGAGCGCTCTAACCGGCGCATATGATACTTCAGCAGAGGGTATCCCTTCTTTGGCTCCCATCGCATCGTTTCGAGGAGGTCGAAATCGCCGTGGGATTCGGTCAGGAACTTCCCCTTGAGCAAGCACTCCTGGTATTCGTTGTGAATATCGGAATCATGCACAATGCCGCTCCCGATTCCCATTTCGCCAGTCCGCCTCTTTGTATCCAGAACCACGGTACGTATAGCAACATTCCAAACGGCTTTCTTGTGCGGAGAGAAAAAACCAATCGAGCCGGTATAGACGCCGCGCGGCTGTTGCTCTAATTCCCGAATAATCTGCATAGTACGAATTTTCGGCGCGCCGGTCACCGAGCCGCAGGGAAAAAGACTCCGGAGGATCTCGCCGGGACCGACTCCAGCCCGCACCCGTGCTTCTATAGTAGAGGTCGCTTGGAAAACCGTGTCGTAGCGTTCGACGTCGAAAAAGCTGGCGACACGCACACTCCCCGTTGTTGCTATTCTGCCGAGGTCGTTGCGGAGCATATCCACGATCATCAAATTTTCCGCACGGTTTTTCTCTGACGCGCGCAGTGCGTGTTCCTGTTGCGCATCCTCCTCGAGCGTTCTGCCGCGCGGCGCGGTGCCCTTCATCGGCTTTACGATGATGCGGGTTCCATCCAACCGGAAAAATAATTCCGGCGACAGCGATAAGATTTTTCGATTGTTTGCCAAAAGGAACACCGAGTAACCGACCCGCTGGGAATTCCGCAGGCGCGCATACAAAGCGGCGGCGGAATGCTTCCACGGGAATGCCAGCTTGAACGTATAATTGACCTGATATGTATCGCCCGCGAGGATGTAGTCTTTTATTTTTTGAAGCGATTGTTCGTACCCGGCAATATCGAGCGAGGGTTTAGGGAGCACCGGGGCGATGCGTTCTTCTTGAATTTCTTTTAACTGACGCTCGATACCCTTTGCCGCCGCACCGCCTTTTTCAAACCGTTTCGCCCGATGATTATAGACGATGGGGTTTTTATACACGCCAAACCAGAGTAAAGGCGTCACCGCCCTGCTATTCTTTGAGAGGATTTTTTCAAAAGCTGTTCCCGCTTCGTAGGTGATGTATCCAGCTACGTATCGTCCGCGGCGCAGAGCCGCATTGACATCGCGCAGAGCCTGTTCAACTGATGCGAGAGAATTTGTTCTGATGATATGCTCAGGCTGTAAAAAGACGTAACTCAGCCTGCTCTCTGCGTCCTGTTGTGTGGTCTCAAACAATGCGGCGTTCGATTGTTTGGAGAGCCATTCTAAAAAGGACAGCGAGAAGAAGCCGTTACGGTCGATTAGGTCTGGCTTAGAGGAAGAACGAGACATAGTGTGTAAAGAAATCGAGACTTCGTTTGGAGATGGTTTCTTCTGAGTTCGGAAACAAACCCCCTCGTCCCGATGCCATGCATCGGGACACTCGCCCTTAACAAAAGGGGGAGAAAAACCTGCGCATCATTACCAATTGATAAAACGAAAGCGGCAAGAATGTACGAAATGATTCGATGGGAGGAAAGAACTGATCAGCTCTGTTGCTCGGACGGTTAGTTCTCGTTCGATACGTGCGGCGCGGGCGGGACAATCATCCAGGCAATCGCATAGCCGAAGAGAAAAGGGAAAATGCCGCTTGCGAAACAGAGAACAACGGCGAACAGCCGGACGACCGTTGGGTCGAAATTCAGATACTCGCCCAACCCGCCGCACAGCCCGGCAATTTTTTTG
>DASWKY010000019.1:0-2292 GCA_036396395.1 Bacteroidota bacterium
GCGATGAAGAGTTACTCGGGGCGGTACGAGAGATAGCGCAGAAGGAGGGATTGTTCATTTGTCCCGAAGGCGCGGCGACTCTTGTCGCACTGAAAAAGATGCTTGCAGATACATTGATTCAGCCTGATGAGACAATACTGCTCTATAATACGTGAGCCGGAATAAAATATCCTGAGTTGGTGAAGGGGGTAAGGAATTAAAACAATTTCGGAAAGGACATTTATGAAAAAAATAATTTTTCTTGTTTTGATAGCCATACTTCAGACATTCGCCCAGCAACCTCCCTCTAAAAATCCTTCCGTCGAAAAAATCATTAAGGAAATTTCGGCGGACAATATCAAAGCGACGGTCGAGAAGCTTGTGAGCTTCGGCACGCGGCACACGCTCTCGGATACGGTGAGCGAGACGCGTGGCATCGGGGCGGCGCGAAGGTGGATCAAGTCGGAGTTCGACCGGTACGCTAAAGCGAGCGGCGGGCGGCTGTCAACGGCGTTTCATGCAACTCTTATCCCGCCCTCACAGCGCATACCGAATCCGACCAATGTCGTCAATGTGGTTGCCACGCTGAGAGCAATAAATCCGGATAGCGAATCCGCTAAACGCATTATTCTTGTCGGCGGGCATTATGACAGCCGCGCGAGCGACCCGATGGACGCGCAGAGCGACGCTCCAGGCGCAAACGACGACGGAGGCGGCACGGCGTTAGTGCTGGAGCTTGCTAGAGTGTTCAGCAAGTATGAATTCGACGCAACAGTCGTCTTTATCGCTTTTGCCGCCGAGGAACAGGGATTGTTCGGCGCGGGGGCGTGGGCGGAGATGGCAAAGAAAAACAACTGGAACGTCGAGGCGGTGTTCAACAACGACATCGTCGGCAACAGCATGGGCGGCGACGGAGAACGGAAAAACAACTACGTGCGGCTGTTCTCGGAAGCCTTCAGCGCGGTAGATACGGGCGCAGTGTTCAGGCGCAGTATTTCGCTCGGGCACGAGAACGACGGCGGCTCGCGCTCGCTCGCGCGGTACATCAAAGAGATTGCGGAACGGTATAACCCGGACTTCGGCGTGAAGATGGTGTACCGTCTCGACCGGTTTTCGCGCGGCGGCGACCATAGGCCCTTTCACCAGCTCGGCTATCCGGCGGTACGGTTCAGCGTTGCAACGGAAAATTATGATTGGCAGCACCAAAACGTGCGCGTGGAGAACGGAAAAGAATACGGGGATTTGGTAACGTATATGGACTTCGAGTACTGCGCGAATATCGCCCGCGCGAACGCAGCGGGGATGGCGACGCTCGCCAACGCACCCGCGCCTCCGGGTAATTCCCAAATTGTCAGCGCCCTGGGCTATGAAACAGTGCTACGTTGGAATAAAAATCTTGAGTCCGACCTTGCGGGGTATCTCGTCCGTTACCGGGAAACGACTTCGCCCGTGTGGCAATACCAATCGTTTACGCCGGATACGACTATTGTTCTCAAGGCGACGAAGGACGAGTATTTGTTTGGCGTGCAGGCTGTTGATAAAGATGGGAATGTGAGTTTGGTTTCAATGCCGCGGGCGGTCGCCAGATAACATTTTACACAATTCGATTCTTTGCTGTTAGTCAAAGAGTATCCAGAAACTAATGCCTACAGTAAATCGGTATGTTGTTGTCTTTGGAATCTGCGTTCCGTCGATATCTCCTTTCGAGACGATGAAGCTCATATCCAGAATATTCTGGACTTCCCCAAGGCCGAAATAAATTCCGCCACCATAGCTGACCACAGACCCGCTAAAATCTTCCTGGTCAGAAACATAAATGACATTTCCGCCTCCATCATCATAGTGTGCGAGCGAAATATTGCGCGAGCCGTACCCGATGATGCCGTAAGGGATAAAGCGGGCATTGGGTAGCGCGAGGTTCAAGCGTGTAAACAATTCGAGGTAGATGACGTCCACACTGCGATCGCCTTCTGCTTGTTCCTTGCTGACTGCATTAAATGCGAAACTACCAAGAAAGGTCACCCACGGGTTTATCGCGTAACCCACTTGCAGGCCAAGCCCGATTCCCCCTGAATTTTCAATGTCACGTCTCGTATCATAATTCTCCGGTGTCGGGAAGTGCCGGTTAACAAGCATGTATGCAGGTTGGTAATTTGCATGCAGGTTGAACATGAAGCCTTCGGTTGAATACGCCGACTCCTCCATCGATTGGCTCAAGGAGACGGTCGGGAGAACAAGCAGCAAAAGTATTAAACGGGCCAAGAAGTTTTTCATAGGGCAACCCGGAATGAGAGAGAGGGGTTACGCTGTCAC
>DASWKY010000020.1:0-3245 GCA_036396395.1 Bacteroidota bacterium
CTTCATCGGTTCTCCCACCCTTTTTTACCGATAAGCGGGACAAACTTGAAACCATGCGTTTCCTTTGTTTCAAATTTCCCGTTCACTTTGGTGATGATGCGGAGTTTTTGCGCCGTGAGGTCGCCGACCGGAATCACCAACTTGCCGCCGTCGGCGAGTTGGTTCATCAACGGCTCTGGTACTTCCGGCGCGCCGGCTGTAACGATGATGCCGTCGTACGGGGCGAACTCCGTCCAGCCGACAGTGCCGTCGCCGCTCCGGGAAACAATCCGGTAGCCGCATTTCTCAAACACCTTGCGCGCGGAATTCAATAAATCTAAATGGCGCTCGATCGTGTACACTTTGCATCCAAGCTCCGCCAATACAGCCGCCTGATAGCCGGAGCCGGTGCCGATTTCGAGCACTTTCATTCCGGGCTTCGTCTGAAGTTCCTGCGTCATGAATGCCACCGTATACGGCTGGGAAATTGTCTGCGCTTTTCCGATAGGCAGGGCGGTGTCTTCGTACGAGCGGTTCAAGAATGGCACAGTGACAAACTGGTGCCGCTCGATATTCATCATTGCAGTGAGGACACGCTCGTCGGTAACGCCGCGCTCGCGCAGTAAGTCGATCATTTCCTTGCGTTCGTCTTCAAACCGAGGCATTAATAGTCCTTGAGGAGAGTGTGTAAAAACCTGAGCGTCGTTGCAACATGCGTTATGTGGCTTCTCTCGTTTTCGTAAACCGTCTGAATTGGCACAAACTCGATGTTGAATCCACTCAATGCTGCCTTTATAAGTTGCTCAGTTTCAGCTTCGTAGCCGTCTGCCGTCGTTGTTACTGTTTCTAACAATCTCCGGCTAAGTAACCGAAAGCCGCACTGGCTATCTTTTATGTCCCTGCCTGTGCGCGCCGCGATTAAACCTGATGTGATGGAATTCGAAAGCTTACGCGCAAACGGCATGTTCGTTCTCCACCGCTTACGATAACCGATAATCATATCGGTGAGCATCCGTTCTCGCGTAGAAAAAAAAGATGGCACATCATCCGGCTTATGCTGTAAATCCGCGTCCATCGTGAGAACGGCTTCATGCTGAGTTGAAGAAAGGATGTATTCAAACCCCGTCCGGAGCGCCCTCCCCTTTCCGTAATTTCTGGCATGCGGCAAAGTCATGACGCCAATTCTTTTCGTCACCTCGAGCGTATGATCTGTTGAGCCATCGTCGACCACGATAATATCCTGCAACTCGACATACGGGCAGAGACGATGCACCAACTCAGAAAGCGTTTCTGCCGCGTTGAACGCCGGGATAAGAATTGCGGTTTTTTCCATTGCTTATACGGCTTTCAGGGCGTCCGCCATTTTCGCGACCCGCTTCATCTCTTTCACGTCGTGTACACGCACAAGATGCGCACCGTTGAGAATGCTCGCGGTAACCGCCGCCGCGGTTCCTTCAAGCCGCTCGCTCACCGGCAAGTCAAGAATCGCCCCGATAAACGATTTGCGGGAAGGACCAACCAGCACCGGACAGCCGATTGCCTTCAGTGTCGAAAGCTCTTTCAGCAACTGTACATTGTGCTGTAGATTCTTGCCAAAACCAATACCCGGGTCAACGATGATTTGCTGAATTCCTTTCGCTCGCGCTTTCTGTGCTTGCTCTGCAAGAAACTGGTACACTTCCTTCGTTACATTCTCATACGCTGGATGTTCTTGCATCGTCTTGGGCGTTCCTTTCATGTGCATCAAGATTACAGACGCATGATGCTCACGAATGACGTCGAACATTTGAGAATCGAACGTGCCGCCGCTAATATCATTCACAATCGTTGCTCCTGCGTTGAGCGCTTTTTCGGCAACCTGAGATTTGTATGTATCAACGGAAATCGGAATGGACGTTCGCTTGGCGAGTTGCTCAATCACAGGCATAACGCGCCGGAGTTCTTCTTCTATTGGTACTTCGTTCGAGCCGGGTCTTGTGGATTCTCCACCAATATCGATAAAATCCGCTCCATCTTCGACCATCTTCAATGCAAAAGCGACAGCCTTTTTAGTGGTAGAATATCGTCCGCCGTCTGAAAAAGAATCGGGCGTTACATTCAGAATGCCCATGATATGAGTACGAGTCGAGAACGCGTACTCTACATTCCCGAATCGAAAAATGAATCGCTCTGTTTCAGTTGTTGCCGTTGGCATGGGATGACAATGATGAACGGCGTCTTTGTTGAATGCGCCGGAAGGAAGGGACTGCATCAGGACAAACACAGCCGGGTTATGGCTCACTGCACGAGTGGTAAAAGCCGCACTTGGGACAAATCAATTTACATTTGCGTCCTTCGAGCATCGTGCCGCAATTGACACAGTACTGCCAGTAATGAAACTCTTCTGTCTTGGGTTGCCTGATTTCTTCTGTGTGCGGGAGGTTTTTTTCTGTACTCACAAATGTAAAGTACCAATTTTGTTTACGTATGTCAACTACAGAACATGCTTACCACGCCAATCTTAAGAGCGCGATCCCGACTGCTTTCACCGACCACGCCATATTAAACGGTTCCGCATCAGTCGTCAGACTTGGAATATCTAACGATGAATGGTAATACTGCGAGTAATCTACGACCACGCTATCAGGATGGCCTTTCCATGCTTTGGAAGTCCAGCCTTCAGTCTGTTTGAGTCGAGCCGGCTCATCCCACGCCGCCGTATAAATGGTGACGGAGGGAATTTTCACGTCGGGCATATTCAGCCGTTTCAAGTACTCGGGGAGGAACACATACGAATCGGTGCCGCCCTGCGAAGGATTCGTCGTCGCCTCCTCCCAAAATCCGGGCTTCCCGACGTATTCTTCCCCGACAGCATTGAGCGTACGAAGGAGTTGTTCGTTATGCGGAACATCATTCGACTCAAAGTACACGCAGTTGCGCGTCGCGCCAGTCCCGATTTCGTCGTAATTCATAACGCCGAGAATGTTCTGTAGCGATTCGGAATTCCTCCGCACAAAATGGCCTGTAGAATATATTTCCGACCCCCACACAATAAACTTAATAGTTTTCTTCGGGGGTGAAATGGATTTTGTTGAAATCAACTTCTGCAATGCCCGTGCAACTTCAACAACTCCCGCCGTGCCCGAAGCATTATCATCCGCACCGGGACCGCCGGAGTCTGAATCGCCATGAGCGCAGACGATATAGTACTGGTCAATCTCGCCTTTCAGTGTTGCGACGACCGTTTTGGGCTTTCTACGCGCTATCGTCGTTTCCGTCATAAACGA
>DASWKY010000021.1:0-20837 GCA_036396395.1 Bacteroidota bacterium
AAATAACCCTCTTTATTTGGATATGAACGTGGTCGAATACCTCGACTACGCCGCGCGCCTGCACGGGATGAACAGCGGGGCTATCGCCCAGCGCCTCAAGTTGATGGTGGACGTCTGCGGTTTGGGCGGCGTGCGCCATAAAGACATTGGCGAGCTTTCCAAAGGCTACCGCCAGCGCGTCGGTCTCGCGCAGGCGATGATCCACGACCCGGAGATGCTGATTCTGGACGAACCGACGAGCGGGCTGGACCCGAACCAGATCGTCGAAATCCGCAAGCTCATCAAAGACATCGGCGAAAAGAAAACAGTCATCCTCTCCACGCATATTTTATCCGAAGTGCAAGCAACGTGCGACCGCGTCATTATCATTAACGAGGGGGCAATCGTTGCGGACGGGACACCAGAGAAGCTCCAACAGGAATTCCGCGGCGTGGAGGCAATCACGGTGGAAATTAAATCGAGCGAACCGGCGGATGCCGTTGCCGCAAAGTTGAAATCGCTCGCGGGCGTGGAGACGGTGGAGCGTAGCGGCGTGGGCGGACATACACACAGCTTCACACTCATGACGTCAAAAGGAAGCGACGTCCGCGAAGAACTCTTCAACCGTGCGGTGGCTGAGCGGTGGGTACTGCTCGAACTCACGCGCAAAGGAACAAGCTTGGAAGAAGTGTTCCACAAGTTGACACGCGCGGAGGGCGGCTCGGCTTGAACACACTTTCACAATATCGCAACATCATCCCGATCTTCCGAAAAGAACTCCGGTCGTATTTCAATTCTGCGGTCGCGTATGTTGTCATCGTCGTGTTCCTCGGCATCGTTGGGTGGTTCCATACGAGCAATTTGTTTCTGATCAACGCCGCGTCGTTGCGGCTGATGTTTGATATTGTGCCCTGGGTATTACTACTCATCGTCCCGGCAATTACGATGCGCCTGCTCTCTGAAGAAAAAAAATCCGGCACCATTGAACTTCTCGTCACCAAACCGCTGAGCGACACGGAAATCGTGTTAGGTAAATTCCTTGCCGCGTGGGCGCTGGTGGGCATCACGCTTGCCCCGACGCTCCTCTATTATATCACCGTCGCTTCTCTCGGTAACATTGACCACGGTCCTATTATCGGCGGTTATGTAGGCTTATTACTGATGGCTGGGGGGTTCGTCGCGATTAGCCTGTTTGCGTCGAGCCTGACGGAGAATCAGGTCATCGCGTTCATTATCGGGTTCGGGATGGTATTCGCGTTTTTCATGCTGGATAAGATTTTGCCGTACGTGCCGGAGTGGCTCACCACAACGATAGAATTTCTCGGCGTGGATTACCACCTCGGCAATATTTCTCGCGGCGTGATTGATTCGCGGGATGTGGTGTATTTCCTCTCCCTGCTTGGGTTTACATTGTACTTAACTGTGCTGTCGCTCAACCGGAGAAAATGGTAGCGCGAAACATGATTACAGTTTACTGATAACTGACTACTGACAACTGTTACATGAACTCTCAAAAAACACAGGCAATACTTCGGGCGTTACTGGTCGCGGGCATTCTCGTGCTGGTGAATTTTATTTCCGTCCGCATCTTTACGCGGGTTGACTTGACGGCGCAGGGTGTATACACGCTTGCCGATGCGAGTAAGAATCTCGTCGGGTCGCTGGACGACCGCGTTACCGTCAAAGCCTACTTCACAGAAGACCTTCCGGCTCCTTACAATAATAACCGCAGGGCGGTGCTGGATATTCTCAATGAGTATAAAGCCTACGCGAGCGGCAATCTGCAGTACGATTTTATTGACCCTGCGGGAGAAACCGGCGAACAAGAGGCGCAACAGCAAGGCGTCGCGCCGGTGCAGGTGCAGGTTGTCGAAGACGATAAATTTGAAGTCAAGCGCGGCTATCTCGGCTTGGTAATGCTCTACGAAGACCGCAAGGAAGTTCTCCCGGTCGTGCAGAATCTTTCGTCGTTGGAGTACGACATCAGTAGCGCGCTGAAGCGGCTCACCAGCCGGACGAAGAAGAAAATCGGCTACACACAGGGACACGACGAGCCGGCATTGCAAGTAATGACCCGCGCTCAACAAACCGTGGGTGAGCAGTATGAACTGGTCGTTGTCGACTTAAGCGCGGGCGAGCCTGTCCCCGCCGACCTCGCGGCTCTGCTCGTAATTTCTCCGGCGAAGAAATTCACCGGCAATGCGCTCTATTCTATCGACCAGTACATCATGGGCGGGGGCAAAGCCGCCTTCTATCTGAACAGGGTGAACGCCAGCCTCAACGAGCGCTTCGCACAACCGGTAGAACTCGGACTCGACAGCCTTCTCGCGCAGTACGGCGTACGGGTCAATCCCGACCTTATCCGTGACGCACAATGCGCGAACATCAGTGTACAACAACAGCAAGGACCCTTTGTCGTCCGCAGTCAAGTGCCTTTTCCATATCTGCCGATGGCGTCGAACTTTAGCCCGGACAATGCCATTGTGAAAGACCTGCAGAGTCTCATCCTTCCGTTCGTCAGCTCAATCGACACAACGCCGGCGGCGGCATTGGGATTGAAAATCGAAGTGCTCATCAAGTCGTCTGCGCGGGCGGGGCGGCAATCGGGTTTCATCATGCTCGACCCGTTCCAGCAATTAACGCCCGAGGATTTGCCCGAAGACGGTATCCCGATGGCGGTACTAATAGAAGGGGCGTTCAAAAGTTATTTTACGGGGAGTGACCTTCAGCCTGAACTCACAACAAGCCCGGAGACACGCATCATTGTCGTCGGCGACGGCGATTTTATGAAAGATGAATACCTCGGCGGCGCGGGCAACATTACACTCTTTGCCAATGTGGTTGATTATCTCGCAGACGATACCGGGTTGATTACGATCCGCTCCAAGAATGTCAGTATGCCGCCGCTTGAGGAAGTCTCCGACGGGACAAAGAAATTGCTGAAATACGGCAATCTCCTCGCCCCGCCGTTATTGATTGTGGGATACGGGTTATTCCGGTGGCGCAGGCGCGCGGCGTTAAAGCGGGCGTTGGAAGCACAAGCTTAATCAAAACGTAGGGGCACGTTGCCACATGCCCCTACCAAAGACAATGAAAAAAAATACCGTCATTTTAATTATTCTGTTTCTCGTCCTCCTCGGTGCGGCGTACCTTGTGACAATGAAACCGGGCGAGCAGAGCGTTTCTTCCGAAGCGGGAGAACTGCTTGCTGAAATAGATTCTGCGGCTGTGGATAAGATAGAGATACGCTCGCCGCTTTCGTCCGTAGTGTTGGTGAAGCGCGGCGCTGAGTGGTTTTTGCAAGAGCCGATCTCGTATAAGGCAAGCCAGTCCAACATCGGCAACGCCATCCAGCAAGCGAAGAACATGAAAGTCAAGAACGTTGTCTCCAGCAACGTGGAAAAGCACAATCTGTTTCAGGTGGATTCCACCGGAACGATGGTTACGGTATTCGAGAATGGCGCACAAAAGGCAGGCTTCGTCCTCGGCAAAACGGGACCGGCGATTTTCGATAGTTACGCGCGGCTTGCATCCTCGAACGACGTTTTGCTTGTCGCGGGCGGACAATCATTCACGTTTAATAAAGCGCTCAAGGAATGGCGCGACCGCACAATCTTTAGCGCACCGAAGGAAGCGATGACAGCCGTTTCGTTCCAGTACGGCGACACGACCTTTACGCTCACATTCAAGGATGGTGTGTGGATGGCAGGCGATGACCTTGCCGATGACGCAACGGTACAAAGCTTGTTGACTTCACTTTCCAACGTCGAAGCAGATGAGTTTATTGATACTCTCATCACGCAGCTCCCCAAGCTGACGGCACAGATTACCGTTGGCGATACCCAACTACGATTCCATCAAAGTGCTGACGACACGAAGTACTTCGTGCAAAATTCCGCTTCCCCGCAATGGTACGAACTGCAATCCTGGCGCGCCAACCAACTGCTGAAACGGAAGACGGATGTGGTGAAAAAGTAATCTGTCATCAGCGAATAATACTTACGCAGAATCCCAACCCAATGAATCTTCGTGATTTCTAGTTTCCATTATTCCTTTCCTCGGTTTTTCGCTCTTTCCTTGCATAGCTGACCATTTTTAGTTACCTTTTTTAGCTAAAGCTAAACTGATTTTTTTCCACTTTTTCACAACATACATATGAATCGAACTACCCTACAATTGACTGTTTTCGGGTTGGTTCTGCTTGCCGGCTGTGCCGGTTCAGTCCAGGATACCCAGACACAAAGCCCGGCTGTTGCGGTCATCGGCTCAGACCGTATCACTGTCAAAGACTTTGAAGAAGCGTACGCCAAAAACAACGGTGGCTGGGAGAAGGGCGTAGCGGCTTCTCTTGAAGAACGCGAACGCTTTCTTGAACTGTTGGTCAAATTTAAGCTGAAGGTGCACGAAGCCCGCGACCGTGGATTAGAGCGCGACTCGTCCGTCCAGCAGGAACTCGAAAGCTACGGCTTGTCCATCGCGACGTCGTACATGCTGGAGAAAGAACTTGTTGAGCCGAACGTGAAGAAATCATTCGAACTCAAAAAGGACGAAGTCCGCGCAAGCCACATTTTAATCCGCCTGAACCCGGAGCCGACGCCGGAAGACACCGCCACAGCATACGCGAAAGCAGTCGCTCTCATTGAGCAGGCGCCCACGACGCCGTTCGATTCACTCGCCGTGCGGCATTCAGAAGACCCAAGCGCCGCGACGAACCGGGGCGACCTCGGCTACTTCTCCGGCGGCAGGATGGTGCCGGAATTCGAAGACGCCGCGTTCAGGATGCAGGCTGGCGAGTACAGCCGCATACCCGTGCGCACGCAGTTCGGTTATCATATCATTAAAGTTACCGACCGGAGGCCCGCCGCAGGTTCCATTCGCCTGAGTCATATCCTCCGCCGCTTCTCGGACACACTTCAGGATACCGCGGCCGTACAAGACTCCGTGTGGGCAATTTACAAGCTGATCACCGGGGGGCTGGAGTTCTCAAAAGCGGCACAGCAGTACTCGCAGGATCCCGGCTCATCCGCGCGCGGCGGCGACCTCGGCTTTTTCGAGCGCGCGCGACTGCCCGAACAAATCGCCCTCCAGTTTTATGATAAACCCATCGGCACAGTGTTCGAACCGATGCTGTTTCCGTACGGGTACCATATTTTTTCGACGACCGAGAAAAAGCCCACTCCGGGCTTCGCCGAGTTAGAACGCGACTTGCGAACCCAGTATCAGAGCACCCGGTATCCCGCCGACTATAGCTTGTATCTGCACGGTTTGAAAAAGAAACATCAGTTTACACTCGACGTGCCCACGATGTACGAGTTCTCGCAGGCGTTCGACACAACAACGTCTCCTGCCCGCGCCGGATGGAGCGATACGCTGAGCGCTCGACTGTTGCAGCGACAATTGATCGCGCTTGCTGATGTGATGTATCGAGTCCGTGACGTCGTTGAGTTCATCAATACCAGCGGGGAATTCAAAAATTCTTTGCTGACGACAACGAATATTGAAACAATCGTAGAGCGTTTTACGGAGATAAAAGTGTTGGAGTATGAGGCAAAAAACATACCCCAGCGTCATCCGGAGTTTGACAAGCTCATGAAGGAGTACGAGGACGGCGTTCTATTGTTTAAGATCGAACAGGATGAGGTTTGGAGCGCCATTGACGGCTCGGATTCCGCCTTGCGTGCATATTATGAAAGTCATAAAGAAGAGTACCGCATAGCAAACCGGGTGACGGTTCAGGAAATCCTCGTTAAGAGCGATAGCCTCGCCAACGCCCTGTACAAAAGACTCCTGGCGGGCGATGACTTTGGCGGTCTTGCCGCCGAATATTCTGTACGAGACGAAATAAAAGAAAAGAAGGGTCTTTGGGAATCTTTAGCCCCTGAAACCCACGCCGTTACTGAAAAGGGCTGGGCGATGCAGGTAGATTCGATCAGCGCCCCCTTCCAACTCCCAGAGGGTTGGTCGATTGTAAAAGTCGTTGCGAAACAAACCTCACGGCTGAAAGACTTCGAAGAAGCGCTGATGGAACTGATCAATTCGTACCGCGAATACGCTTCCACGCGCCGGGAAGAGGAATGGGTGAATGAGCTTAAGAAGAAATATGGAGTCGTGATAACAAAGGAACTTCTCACGGGCGCGTTCCAGAGGAAACCGGGTGACACACCGTAGCGCAATCTTGCTGAGTGCCGCACTCGCGGTTATCAGCTGTGGGAAACCCGAAATACCCGAAACGCCGGTCGCGCGGGTAGACGGGCAAACATTGACGATGGAACACATCCGCACTCGCTTCGATTCGGCGCGCGGAGTCTCCGACGCCCAAGTACATACGTACATCCAGCAGTGGATCACAGACGAGATGCTGTACCGCGAAGCGGTACGCCGCGGGCTGGACCAACAGCCGTCCATCACCGCTCAGATGGAAGACGTCCGGCGCAGGCTGGTCATCAACGCGCTGATGGAAAAAGAAATCTACAACACTCAATCCTCCGAAAGTACGCCGGACGAGATTGCGGCTTACTACGAAGAGCATAAAGCCGAATTTATTCTTACCGCGGATATCGTGTTGGTGAGTTTTGCATTATTCGCGGAGCGAGACGCCGCCAACCAATTTCGTTCAACAGTGCTTCGCGGAACGCCGTGGGGGATTGCAACGCGCGACCCGGAGCAAGGCATAGCAATTCTCGCGCGGGTAGATTCGACATACTTCACACAGCAAACATTATATCCGCCTGAACTCTGGCGCGCGGCAACGGGCATCGGCGCCGGAAGCCCGTCGTTCCCGCTCAGAACGGACGACGGTTATTACGTGCTGATTGTTTGGCGGTACGCACGGCAAGGACAACAAGCGGAGTTGGCATACGTAGAACCGGAAATCCGAAGCCGATTGGCAATCCAGCGAAGGCAAGCGTTGTTTTCTTCGTTTCTGGAGAACCTTCGCGCTCAACATGCTGTTGAACTATTAATCGCACCCGATACGACGGGGCAGGAAATCGAGCAAGAGTGAACGTATGAAACGATTCAACGTCTATAGTTATATAACCGGCATACTCACCGCTCTGGCGATTCACACAGCAACGGCACAGACGCGGATTGACCGCATCGTTGCCGTCGTCGACAAAGAAATCATCACCGAGTCCGAGTTGGTGGAACGCACCACGCTGGTGGCGCTCCAAAACCGGTTGAACCCCGCCGACGAAATGCTCCGGCGGCAAATGTTAGACGCGCTTATCGCTGAAAAGCTTGTGCTCGCACAGGCGATCATCGACAGCGTTATCGTGACGGATGATGAGGTGACGCGCGAATTAGACCAGCAAGTAGACAACCTGGTTCGCCGGGCGGGTTCGCAAGAGCGGCTGGAACAAATCTACGGGATGCCGCTTTCCCGCATCAAGCGCGAATCGCGCGAGATCATGCGCAAGCAAATGCTCGTTGCGCGTGTGAGACAGACAAAAGAAGGAGCGGTCCAAATTTCCCGCCGCGAGGTAGAAGAGTTTTTTGCCGAGTACAAAGACAGTCTTGCGGTTGTACCGGAAGAATTCGAGCTTGCACATATTTTCGTCATACCAAAAATTGATACCGCCATCGAACGGCAAACGCGGGCACATATGACAGCGATTTTGGACAGCCTGCGGGCGGGCGCGGATTTCGCCGACTTTGCCCTCCGGCATTCGGACGACGGGTCTGCTTCCGCTGGTGGCGACCTCGGCTGGGCGAAGCGCGGCGACTACGTGCGTGAGTTCGAACAGGTTGTCTTCGGCTTAAAAGAAAATGAAGTCTCCGGGATTGTCCAAACACAGTTCGGGTTCCACATTATTCAGCTTCTCGAACGGCGCGGCGAATCCGTCCACGCCCGGCATATCCTCAAGCGAATTGAGATAGGTCCAGCCAGCGATTCTGCGGCGGTGGAATTCTTGCGCACGCTCCTCGATAGCTTGCAGAATGGGGCGGTGTTTTCAGACCTTGCCAAAAGGTATTCAGAGGACGAGGAATCCAAGGTGCTTGGCGGCGATATCGGCACAATTACACTCGACCAGTTGCAACCGGAGTTCGCCTCGGTCGTAAGAGAATTACAGGAAAACGACATCAGCCAGCCTCACCGCGTGCCGCACGGGGCTTCTTACGGCTACCAGATCGTGAAGGTCAAGAAGCGGATTGCCGAGCACATGCCGGCGCTCGAAACGGACTTTCGCCGCATCGAACAGATCTCTCTACAAATCAAACGGGCTCGTATCGGCGATTCGTGGCTCGAAGATTTGAAAAAGAATATCTACTGGGACGTGCGGATGTAACGCCGCGTGAAGTACTGCCTTATCAACATCTAGCATTGGGAAGAGCATGAGCGACGTCGAAGCGGTAAAAAAACTTTCGCAAGCGTACGAAAACCTCCGTACGGAAGTCGGAAAAGTCATCGTCGGACAAGAACGCATCGTTGAGCACCTGATTATCGCTCTCCTCGCGCGCGGGCACTGTTTGCTCGTCGGCGTGCCGGGCCTCGCGAAAACCTTACTCATTAAAACGCTGGCGGAGGCTCTCGAATTAAAATTCAGCCGCATTCAGTTTACGCCCGACCTGATGCCGAGCGACATTACCGGCACGGAGATTATCGAAGAGAACGTTTCGACAGGGCAGAAGTCGTTTAAGTTTATCAGGGGTCCCGTTTTCGCCAACATTATTCTTGCAGACGAAATTAACCGCACCCCGCCCAAAACGCAGGCGGCGTTGCTCGAAGCGATGCAGGAGCACCATGTCACTGCGGCGGGCGAGACACATATCTTGGATGAACCGTTTTTCGTGCTGGCGACGCAGAATCCCATCGAGCAAGAAGGGACGTACCCCTTGCCGGAAGCCCAGTTAGACCGGTTTATGTTCAACCTCTGGCTCGATTATCCGAGCTTCGAGGAAGAGGTTGCCATCGTCAAAACGACCACCAGCCCCTACAAAGCGACGCTGAAACGTGTGCTGAACGCTAAAGATATTATGGCATATCAGGAATTAGTACGGCGGGTGCCGGTGGCGGATAACGTCATCCAGTACGCGGTTGCGCTGGTGGAGCGGTCGAGACCCAACACAAACGGCGCGCTGCCGTTTGTTAAAAGCTGGATTCGCTGGGGAGCGGGACCTCGCGCGTCACAATTTTTGATCCTCGGCGCGAAAACACGCGCTATCCTTTCCGGCAGGCACACACCCGATATCGAAGACGTGAAAGCGATGGCGGCTCCGGTCCTGCGGCACCGGCTTGTCACAAGCTTCAATGCAGAGGCTGAAGGCGTCTCCCCGCTGAATATTATTGAGAAACTGCTGGAGCATTCCGACTAAGCCGTTCTGGGAGCGCGTCTCATGGGTCCAATCCGAAAATTCTTTCCGCGTGTTCTTCTTCTCCTTCTATTCGTTGAGGGCGCTGTATCACAGACATCCGTTTCGCCGCGCACATGGATTCTGTTTCGCGACCGCGGCAGTGTAACAACCGACGTGCGGACGACCTCGCCCGCCGCGCTCGGCATTTCCGAACGAGCGCTCTGGCGCCGCGCAAAGGTTCTCCCGCTGGGTCAATTGCTCGACGAACGCGACCTGCCCGTTGCACCCGAATACATTGAAGCAATCCGCTCAACTGGAGCAATTATCAAAGCAACCTCGCGATGGTTCAACGCCGTTTCCGTCGAAGCGACGCCGAGCCAACTGCGCGCGTGCGCACAACTTCCGTTCGTCAATGCGGCCCAAGCAGTGGCGGTTGCCCGCAAACGCATGCCGGAAATTTCCGCCGCTCCGCTTCTTCAGAAACGCGCGAACGCAACTACTCTGAACTACGGATTCTCCCTCCCGCAAATTGAAAACATCAACGCCGTCAGCGTTCACAATCTCGGTATCAGCGGCGAGGGGGTAATCGTCGGGATGGTGGACGACGGCTACAATAACCACCGCACCCACGAAGCGCTTAAAGACATCCGCATCTTGGCGGAGTACGATTTTATCCAACGGGATACGAACACTTCCCGCGCGCCCGAAGAAAGCTCGGGCCAGGGAAACCACGGTGCGTATACGCTATCCGCTCTTGCCGGTTTTAAAGACGGGCAGTTGATCGGTTCCGGATACGGCGCTTCGCTCTTGCTCGCAAAAACCGAAGTCGTCACCAGTGAAACAGAGGTCGAGGAAGATTATTATGTCGAGGGGCTGGAATGGCTGGAAGCCAACGGGGCGGATATTATTTCCAGTTCGCTCGGCTATATCGACTGGTACACGTTTGAAGATTTAGACGGCAACACAGCCGTTACGACAAAAGCCGCTCGTGTGCTTGCGCAGAAAGGCGTGCTCTTGGTAACTGCCGCCGGAAACGAGGGCCACTTCCGCACAATGAACCCCGACAGCACAGGAAAACTTATCGCTCCCGCCGATGCGGACAGCATCGTAACGGTCGGCGCGGTGGCTTCGAATAATATAATTGCCGGTTTTAGTTCAACCGGACCGACTGCGGACGGTCGCATCAAGCCGGAAGTGGTCGCACAAGGCATGAATGTATGGTCTGCAGTCGGAAGTACGACGGAATTCTACGTGCTGGTGAGCGGGACATCGCTTTCAACGCCGCTCACAGCGGGCGTAGCGGCATTGATCCTCTCCGCGCATCCGGAGCTTACTCCTATGCAAGTGCGAGAGGCATTACTCCAAACCGCCCAGCAGGTCAGCGACGGCAGTCGCACAGCGACGTGGCCCAATAATTTCTACGGCCGGGGAAAAATCGACGCGCTTGCCGCAGTGCTCTACCACGGTCTCGCGTTCAGCAACAAACCGACGGTTGTTCAATCAGGCGGAAATCTCACCATAACGGTGGGCATCGCACCCAAGGTGTCCGCTCCGCTCGTGGCGGATTCACTCTTTTTGTATTACCGCGCATCGCCCGCGTCTGCATTTCAACGGGTGAAGTTAAACCCGACAGAACAGCAAAATATGTACTCTGCGTCAATACCCGCGACTTCGGTTTCTTTTGAAGGTTACTTTTCGGCACGCGATAACACAGGGGCTGTTCGCACAAGCCCGTATAATGCACCAGCAGAAGTATTTTCCCTGCAGCCGGATACAAGCCAAACGGGTACACCCGAAGAGCCGGCAGTTCCCGAGACGTTCATCCTCTACCATAACTACCCGAATCCGTTTAACGCCGGAACGATAATCCGGTTCGGCGCGCCGCTAGCAGTCGATGTCGAACTCGACATCTATAACGTGCTCGGGCAAAAAGTGCGAACGCTGTATAAAGGCGCCGCCGCGCCAGGGATGAACCAATTCTCGTGGGACGGTACCGACGACGGCGCGAACCAGGTTGTCAGCGGCATCTATTTCTCCCGCCTCGCGACGCCGACAACGACGCTGACCGGGAAGATGGTGTACGTTCGATAATCATAAGCATGAGCGAGAATGTCCCGCCGTGCGGGGTTAACCCAGTGCTCGTTCGGGAGACCATCACACAGACACGATGCCCGACCTTCATCTTTCCTTATCATACCACTCGCTGTTCCTCGGAGCCGCCGCCGTTCTGGCGTTTCTCCTCGCGTGGTTCGTCTACCGCATAACGGTTCCGGCTGTCTCGGGCGGATTGAGATGGCTTCTGACAATCGTTCGCTGGCTGGCGCTGTTTCTCCTTCTCCTGTTTCTTGGAGAGCCGTTGCTCTCGTTGCTTGAGAGGACTGTTCAACCGCCGACGACGCTTATACTTGTGGATAATTCCCGCAGTATGACCATGAAAGACCGGAGCGGCGACCGGCAAGCCGTGTTATCAAATCTCCTCGCCTCGAACCAACTCAACGAACTTTCCTCCAGCGGTGATGTTCGCCATGCGCTCTTCAGCACAAAGACCCGGTTGTTAGAATCCTTTTCGCCTGATTCCCTGACGCTCTCGGGTGAGGGGACAGATATCGCCTCTGCACTCAAAGAAACGAAAGCGTTTTCCGCCACGACAAATATTCAAACCGTCGTGCTTATTACCGACGGGAACGTGACCGTCGGAAGCAGTCCGGTGTATGAGGCGGAGGAGCTTGGGCTTCCGGTTTTCACCATCGGCATCGGTGATACGAGCGAACAGCGCGATGTGTTGGTGCGCAAGGTGCTGACGAATTCGATCACGTATGTCGGCAACACCGTGCCGGTGCAGGTGACGCTGAAGAGTTCGGGCTTTAACGGTGAGCGTGTGGAAGTCACTCTGCGCGACGCGGAAAGCGTCCTCGACCGCAAGGTCGTTACTCTGCAGGGCGGCACGCGGGAATACGCTGTTCCACTCTCCATGACGCCCCAAAAAGAAGGCACGCAAAAATTTACCGTCGATGTTTCCCGGCTGAACGACGAGCTTACTTACGAAAATAACCGGCATAGTTTCTTTACAAAAGTCCTGAAGAGCAAGATGCGCGTGGCGCTTGTTGCGGGCGCGCCCAGCCCGGATGTCGCGTTCGTGCGCCGCGCGCTCAGTTCCGACCCGAACGTGGAAGTCCGGACGTTCATCGAGCGGGGCGGTGGACAATTCTACGAAGGCACACTGACCGCCGCCGCTTTGCAGGAAGCGGAATGCGTTGTCCTGATTGGATTTCCCGCGGCGCAAAGTTCCGTTTCAGCCGTTACAGCGGTCGCCGAAGCGGGAAATAATGGCAAGCCGGTGCTCTTTGTCTCTTCGCGCACGATAGACATTCCGAAACTTCGGCAGTTGGAACCGCATCTTCCGTTCTCCGTGCAGGGCGGCTCAACGGATGAATACCAGGCGTTCATCGCTATTCCCGAAGCACAACGGAACAACGCTTTACTGAAACTCTCGAAGAACGAGAACCTCGACGCATGGTCGGCTCTTCCGCCAATCTTTAGAATGCAGACGGTATTCAGAGCAAAGCCCGAAACGGAAATACTTGCGACGACGCGCATACTGAACGTTGCTACGAACGACCCATTCCTCGTGAGCCGCAACGTGAACCGCAGGAAGTCGCTGGCGCTCTTAGGCTACGGCGTGTGGCGGTGGACAATGCTCTCCGACCCGGCTTCCGGCGTTGAACCACTGCTCGAAGAATTTCTGGGCAATGCGGTGCGCTGGCTGATCACGCGTGAAGACGACAGGCGCGTGCGCGTCCAGCCGGTACGGGAAACATTCGGCGGGCGGGAGCCGGTTGAATTCACCGCTCAAGTGTACGATGAAAACTATAAACCGATTGACAACGCAGAGGTAGCCGTTAATATCCGTCGGTCAAGTCCGGCAGGCGAAACACAGCATGAAGTAACTCTTTCCCCGGCGGACAATGGGCAATACGAAGGCGCGCTGGATATTCTGGACGAAGGCGACTACCGGTACACGGCAAGCGTGCGCGTGAACAGCAATACGGCGGGAGCGGACAGCGGCACGTTCTCGGTGGGCGGACTGAACGTGGAATTTCAGGAAACACGCATGAACAAAGAACTCTTAGAGCAGATTTCTGCACGCACGGGCGGAACCTATCACACCCCGGGTAATGTTAATACTCTCGCATCGGATATTGCCGCTGTACCGGCTTTCAAACCGCGTGAGGTTGTCCGGTCTGAAGACATTGAGCTGTGGAACAGAAGCTGGATGCTTGGGTTGGTAGTCGGGTTGTTTTCTGTCGAGTGGTTTGTAAGAAAAAGAAACGGTATGTTGTAAGAGCAGTATCAAGTAGAAAGTAATTGAGTAGTAAGTTAAAGAACAAAAGAAACTCCAAAGCTAAATTAGGAATAATGAAAACGACCTTAGCTACAATCATTGCATTCCTTTCTCTTTCTCACGGTTTTGCGCAAGCGCCTATCACGTGGGAGCATCCGAACGGACCCTACGGCGGCGTGATCTATAGCTTGGTCGATGACGGTGAGGGACGCTTATTCGCCGGGACAGAAGGCGACGGCATTTTTATGTCTGAAGACAACGGTGAAACGTGGGTTGAAACAAACGTCGGGATAACAAATTTCATTGTCTATACCCTTGCTGTCAACCAGCAGGGACAGGTCTTCGCAGGGACCGAAGGGGGGGGAATCTTTCGCCTCAACACAGGCGGCACATCCTGGATAGCGGTGAATAATGGACTCCTTACACCGGGCGGCGCGCCTGCCGTTGTGAATTCCATCGCCTTCAACGACAGCGGGCATGTGTTCGCCGGTTTGCTCTTTCGCGGCATCTACCGTTCTACTGACAACGGCGAAAGCTGGACGGAAATCAATACAGGATTAGGGGATAACATTGACATTTTTGCCCTTGCGGTCAACGAGAACAATGAACTCTTCGCATCAACGCTTGTGGGCGGCGTATATTGTTCGACAGACAACGGCGATTCGTGGTCGGCGAGAGGACTCAATAACGAAAGAATATATACCTTCCTCACCCTTCCCAACGGCGAGATATTTGCCGGTAGATTCCGCTCCACTAACAATGGAGTGAGTTGGGCGCAAACATCGCCTGTAGGAATAACTCCCGGCACCTTTTGGTCGTTGCTCCGCACTGCAGGGGGAGCGGTGTACGCCTCTACAAGCACGGGGGTGTACGAATTCACCGCACCGTCAACATGGACAGAGGTCGGCGCTGGGCTTCCCGATATGGCGGCGTTCAGTATCATCCAACACACAGGCGGCGATTACTTTGTAGGCACCGGCGGCAGAGGCGTATATAAACTCGAAAATGGCAGTTCGGCATGGCAACAGAAAACGGCGGGGATAACAAATATCGACGTCCGGGCGATGGCTCGCGGGAACGGGAACGATGTGTACGTCGCAACGTTCTGGTCGGGTATTTTCCGCTCCACCGATAACGGAGCATCATGGTTGCAGACGAATGCCGGACCCGAAGTCCTTTGGCCCGTCAGTCTTGTTGTCACTCCCACCGGTACGATACTCGCAGGAACATGGTATGTAGCAAATGGTGATGGGGGGAAAATATTCCGTTCTGAAGACAACGGTCAAACGTGGTCTCAAGTGCTACAAGCCCATCAAAATTCGGATGTGTTGACGTTCGCCGTTATGCCAAACGGAAACATCTTTGCTGGCACACGCAGTCTTAGCGACAGTCTTTATAAAAGTACAAACGATGGCCAAACTTGGGGCGGCGTCATCACAGCGAATCTTACGAGCAAAGTTATCTTTTCTCTTTCTGTAAATCCTAGTGGCCATTTATTTGCCGGCACACTTCAAGATGGACTCATGCGCTCTGAAGACAGCGGTGCGAATTGGATTTCTGCGCAAAACGGTTTGCCTGTCCCCCAAACCCAACAAGAGTTATATCCTCAAGTACAAACGATGATTTTTCACAACGGGGTGGCATACGCCGGCACTCACGGTAGCAAAGGAGTGTACAAATCCACAACAAATGGAGATAGTTGGACTGAGGAAAACACCGGTTTGCCGTTTGTAACATACACGCGGTCGCTCGCTGTTAATCAAGACGGCGATATGTTCGCCGGTACGGAAAACGGCGTGTTCCGTATGGTGAAGAACTCAGGCAATTGGTCCAATATTTACAGTACCAATGGACTTGGCAACACCTTTGTCCGGTCTCTTGTTGTAACGGCAAGCGGACATGTGCTCGCCGGGACATACGGCAGCGGCATCTTCCGCACAACGGGCGTCACGACCGGCGTTCAACAGCTTGCGGCCGATGTGCCTTTGCAATTTTCGCTCGAACAAAACTATCCCAATCCGTTTAATCCGAAAACCAATATCGAATTTCTAATTGCTAAGAGCGGACCGGTAACGTTGAAGGTCTTCGACCTGCTCGGCAAGGAAATCTCCACTGTGGTATCGGAGGAATTGCAACCCGGAGCGTATTCCATTCCCTGGGACGCCTCCGCGTTCCCAAGCGGCACGTATTTTTATCGCTTGCAGGCCGGGTCCTTTACAGATACCAAAAAAGCTGTGCTTTTAAAGTAGCAGGGCGCGTGATATTGGCCTTTCTCCGTTTCCAGCTTGACATTCACACTCCACTTTCATAACTTCGTCGCATTCTTTTCCTCAATTTCTTCCTAAGAAGGAGAATTCCATGAGAAGCACCGTTTCGCGGGGCTTGTTGATTCTTGCCCCTTGCGTCGTGCTTGTAGCGTTTCTGTTGTTGAATCAAGAAACGGGAAGCACGCGCATGAATACCGCTTCATCCCCGCCACAAGAAACACCATCGCTCGGGAAGGCCATCTTCGATTCGAAGTGTGCCTCCTGCCACGGCGCTGAGGGCAAGGGCGACGGGCCGCCGTCAATGCAGTTGATGGTCAAGCCGCGCGATTTTACCGCTGGGAAATATAAATTCCGTTCGACGGAAAGCGGCAGTATCCCCACCGACGAAGACCTTTTCAAGAGTGTCAGAGAGGGTCTGCACGGAACGTCGATGCCGAACTGGGGTAAATTCATGTCCGACGATTCTGTCAACGCTGTCGTCGAATACATCAAGTCTCTCTCTCCCCGTTTCAAAACCGAAAAGCCTCGTGTAGTACGCCTCGGCACACCGATTCCGTCATCCCCGGCGAGCATTGCCGCAGGCAAGAAGGTATTTGAAAAACTCCAGTGCGGACAATGCCACGGCACGGATGGCGCCGGTACCGATGCAGTAGCAACCGACCTTAAAGACGACTGGGGGAACGACCTCGAGGCAACACACCTCACCGAACCGTGGAATTTCCGCGGAGGGTCAACCGCTCGCGATATCTATATGCGGTTCCGCACCGGGCTGGACGGAGCGCCAATGCCCTCCTATGCCGGCACGGCAAGCGAACAGGAAATGTGGCATCTCGCCAACTACGTCGTTTCCCTTGCCCGTAAACCGATGTGGGCAATGAACGAACAAGAGCTATCGGCATTCTTTGCATCGTTGGACCAGCTGGCAAAAGCAAACCCCGTGCCTCGCGGCAAATATCTCGTCGAATCCATCGGCTGTGCAAATTGCCACTCGATGTATACCGACGAAGGCTTTGTCGTTTCCGGCATGAAATACGCAGGCGGCCTGACATTCGATTTATATCCATTCGGTACATACACAACGCGCAACCTTACCTCCGACAAAGAAACCGGGTTGGGTGATTGGTCGGATGAAGAAATCCTACTGGTCTTTAACGAAGGAATCCGTAAAGACGGGCGCAAACTGCTGCCATTCCCTATGCCATGGATGGGCCTCGCACAACTCAAAGACGATGATAAGCATGCCATCATAGCGTATTTGCGTACTATTCCACCGGTTAGTCACAAGATTCCCGACCCAGAAACGCCGAATATTTTTTCATATCTCTGGGGCAAGTTCCGTATGCTCGTCTTGAAAGAATCTATTCCCGGACCAGCCTACCCGATGAAGGAGGTGCAACCATGAAAAAGATCTTCAAATGGGTGCTCATTATCGGTCTACCTCTCGTCGTAATAGGTTTTCTTGCATTCTTGTATTTTATTCCACCTTTTGACCTCTTACCGCGCGAAGCATTCATTCAACCGTACGCCGCCGCTGTGCAGGCATCCTTGAAGCCAATTGACGACCCGGCAAAGCGCATGATCGCGGAGCGTGGCCGGTATATCGTTCTCTATGCCGATTGCAACGGCTGTCATACACCGGGCGGTGACGAGGGGCCGAATTGGGACGAATACCTTGCCGGAGGATTGAAATTTAGCTGGAAACCTGTCGGCACATCCGTATCCCGCAACCTTACGCCCGATCCGGAAACCGGACTTGCCCAGCGCGAAGACGACCAAGTATTGGATGTTCTCCGCTACGGTCTGTTCCACACCGGTAGACAGATGGACTGGACGTTCATGCCGTGGGCCGGGTTTGCAAACATGACCCAAGAAGACCAGTATGCGGTGTTGACCTACTTGCGCAATATCAAACCTGTGTACCACGGTATTCCCGACTGGACACCGGAGAGCAGGAATGCTGAAAATTCGTTCTACCCTGGAGACTGGGCTAAACACAAAGGTCAACAGTAAACACGCAAACGCGTTTCGAAAAGCCTCAATTTCGCTCCTGAGAAATCGAGGCTTTTCTTTCTCTGGTATCTCTCCCTAAGATTTTGCTATATTTCTATCAACGGTCTCAACAATACCTTGTTGTGTCATTCCCGAATGCTTTTATCGGGAATCCATAGAGTGGATGCCCGCTTAAGGCCTGCGGGCATGACAGCCGTTTATTTTTGAGATGGGTTCATTCAAAGGAATCATATGCGAACACTCATTCTTATTACGACTGCCTTTCTCTTACTCGGGGTTGATAGTCCCCGTGAGATCAAGTACGATTACATCATCAAGGGCGGCAGGATTATCGACGGGAGCGGCAACCCGTGGTTCGCCGGCGATATCGGCATCAAGGACGGAAAGATTGCCGCCATCGGTAGGCTGGATACGGACCTGGCGAAGGATTTCAAAGACGTGCACGAGCTTATCGTCGCGCCCGGCTTTATCGACGTGCATACGCACGTAGAGCGGAGTATACGCGAGATTCCAACGGCGGAGAATTATCTCTTCGACGGCGTCACGTCTATCGTGACGGGCAACTGCGGCGGCTCGGAAACAGACTTAGACGCGTTCTTCGCCGAACTGCGCGACAGCGGTATCTCTATCAATGTCAGTACGCTCATCGGGCACAACAGCGTGCGCCGCGCGGTGATGGGGTCGGCACAGCGCGAGCCGACCCCTGAGGAGCAGGCGCAGATGGAAGCGCTCGTGGATAAGGCGATGCTCTCCGGCGCGGTGGGCTTTTCCACCGGGTTAATTTATATTCCTGGTACATACTCTAAAACGCCTGAAGTTATTGGTCTGGCAAAAGCCGCCTCGCGGCGGAACGGTATCTACGCATCGCACATCCGTAACGAAGGCAACGACGAGCAGATGGATATTTTCGGCGCGATCGGAGAAGCAATCAACATCGGGCGCGAGGCGCGTATGCCGGTGGAGATTTCGCACTTCAAGGTCTCGAGCAAAAAGCTGTGGGGGCAGAGTGTGAAAACAATAGCGTTGATTGAACAAGCGCGTGCAGAGGGTTTAGACGTCACGGTCGACCAGTACCCCTATACCGCATCCAGCACGAACTTGGGCGTGCTCGCCCCCTCGTGGGCTTTGGCGGATAGCGACACGGCGATGAAAGCGCGATTTAACGACCCCGCTACGCGCAAGAACATCGTAGCCGACATGAAAAAATCGCTCGCTCGCGCGGGCAGGGATAATTACAGTTACGCGTTCGTCGCTCGGTGCCGGTGGGATTCCACGCTCGAAGGAAAAACCATATCGCAAATCAACAAAGAACGACAACGCAAAGCGACGTTGGACGATGAAATCACCACCGTGCTGGAAATGTTGGAGAAGGGCGGCGCGAGCATGATCTACCACACGATGAGCGAAGAGGACGTCCAGAGCATTATGCAGTACCCGTACTCCATGGTCGCATCGGACGGGGGCATTATCAAATTCGGCGACGGTATGCCGCACCCGCGCAGTTACGGCACAAACGCCCGTGTGCTGGGGCATTTTGTGCGCGAGAAAAAAGTCCTGCGGCTTGAAGAAGCTATCCGCAAAATGACCTCGCTTCCGGCTCAGCGGTTCGGGTTCAGCGACCGCGGACTCATCCGCCCCGGCATGCGGGCGGATGTGGTGGTCTTTGACGAAACGACGGTAACGGATAAGTCAACGTTCGAGAAGCCGCACGCCTACTCGACGGGCATACATTATGTATTTGTAAATGGGAACATTGTCATCAACCATGAAAACCATACCGGCGCGCGGCCCGGGCAGATTATCTTAGGACCTGCCGCTGTTGGACAAACGGACACAACAGAATAGGAGGCTCACAATGGATCGCTATTTAATTATTTCACCGCACACGCAACAGGATTGTGTGAAAGCCCTTAAAAATATCGTGTTTGCAGGCAACGTAACACGCTGGGATTTTGGCTGTAAGGACGGCGAACACACCGGCTGGGTTGTTGTTGAAGCCGAGAACAAGGAGCAGGCAATGCTCGCGGTTCCAACACTTGAACGTCCAATGGCGCGTGTCATCAAGATCGTACGCTTCACTCCGGATGATATTAAATCCATGCACGGGTAAATATACTCAGCTATCGCTTTCCTTTGTTTCTCGCGGCATTTGTCGTTATGTTATATCGTTCCTCATGAATACCTCATGACCCAAAACCAGAAATATCGTATCGCCATTGCGCTTGCGTTGATTATCGGCTGGATTGCTGTCGTCTTTTTCCGCTCGGGAACGGCGTGGGGATGAGACCATTGACAATTGTGTGATTGTCGATTGACGATTGAAAAGATTCAAGTTGGGAGAAGCTTGTCACGCTTTCACCAGCCCACAAATCCTCTCATGCATAACCCTCTCATAGAACCCGGTATTCCTTCACATCACAACGGAAGCTCCGTTTCACAGCAAAAGTTCGCCATCGCGCTGTCGCTCGTCGTGGGGTTCCTGATGCTCGCGGGGAAGACGTACGCGTACGCCATTACGGGTTCAGCCGCAATTCTTTCTGATGCCGCCGAATCGGTCGTGCATGTCGTTGCAGTCGGGTTTGCGGCATTCAGCCTTTGGCTCAGCCTGAAGCCGGCGGACACCAGCCACCCGTACGGCCACGAAAAAATCGGCTACTTCTCCGCCGGCATGGAGGGGATGATGATTGTCCTCGCGGCAATGTATATTCTCTATGAGGCTATCATGAAGTGGCTGGGCGGGTTACAATTGCAGAACCTCGGCACGGGCGTCCTTTACACGGCGGCGGCAACCGCTATCAACGCGGCGCTGGGCGGGTATCTTATCTGGCAGGGCAAGCGGCATAAGTCGATCATCCTCATCGCGAACGGCAAACATGTGCTCACCGATTCGTGGACGAGCTTCGGCGTGATCGTCGGACTGTTGCTGACCATATGGACGGGCTGGC
>DASWKY010000022.1:0-2488 GCA_036396395.1 Bacteroidota bacterium
CAGCAACGAACAAGGAGAAGAATTGGGGGGAAGATATTTTTCAAAGAACATGCATATATAGTTTCAATCTCATAAGGGTTTGGAACCTAACACGAGACTTCATATTTCTAAGGTATCAAAAAATAGATATAGATTGGAAATGCTAAAGTGATACAAACTCATTTTTATCTGTGTAAACCAGTTTCACCCGCTGTTTCAGTGTTCTATTCTACATAAACGAATGTGTCAAAGCAAACACCAAAAATGTTGCTCGCAGGAGGCGGAACGGGGGGACATCTTTACCCAGCTCTCGCCATTGCGGATGAAATCAAGAAGCTCGCGCCCGGCGCTAAGTTTCTCTTCGTTGGCACGAAAGACAAAATCGAGGCGCGCGTTGTGCCACAGCGCGGCTATCCGTTTCGCACGATTTGGATCAGCGGGTTTCATCGCCGGCTGACGCTAAGCAATCTGTTGTTTCCAGTGAAAGTGCTGGTGTCGCTTGTGCAGTCGTTCTTTCTCATACGGTCGTTTCAACCGGACGTTGCCGTCGGCACGGGCGGGTATGTCTGCGGTCCCGTGCTGTGGATGGCGTCGATGCTCGGCGTTCCCGTGGTGTTGCACGAATCCAACAGCTACCCCGGCGCGACGACACGGATGCTTGCAGCCAAAGCTGTGATAGTTATGACGGCGTTCGAGCAAACAAAGCTATGGCTCAAGCATTCCGATAACGTTGAGCTTATCGGAACTCCCACACGAGAAGTTTTAGGTACCGTTACGAAAGAAGCGAGGAGAGAATTTTTCAAGTTGGACTCGGCGAAAAAAACCGTGTTTGTATTCGGCGGCAGTTTGGGAGCCGCTTCGATTAACAACGCAATGCTGAATATGCTGGACGAGTTACTGGCAAAAGACATTCAACTTGTCTGGCAAACGGGACAATCGGATTACGAGCGTGTGCAGGCGGCTGTGGGAATCAAAAAGAACGTCTGGCTTGGGGCGTTTATTGACCAGATAGAACATGCTTATGCCGCGGCGGATGTTGTTGTGTGTCGCTCCGGCGCGCTGACGATTGCGGAATTGACGAACATCGGGTTGCCTGCAATACTTGTTCCGTATCCGCATGCCGCCGCGGACCACCAGACAGTCAATGCCCAGTCGCTCGTGGATGCTGGGGCGGCGGTCATGGTGCGGGATTCAGAGGTAGAGTCGAAACTACAAACCGAACTCTTCAATCTGTTGAACGACGCGCAACGCCGGGCAAGCATGTCGCAAGCAAGCAAACAACTAGGAAAGCCGGAGGCGGGAAAAGAAATCGCAAAGAAAATTCTGGATCTGATAGAGTGATGTAGTCATTCATGTGTACGCATCAGTGAACATCTGCACAATCTGTGAGAATCAGCGTGGAAAAAGTATTCAAATACAAACTCGATTTTTACTACCAGCAGGCGCTCATCTATCTTGCGACGCTCTTGCTGTATGTGGGTATTAAGGGAAGCGTGATCGAAGACCAGTTCGTGTTTGTCTTCCGCGACCCGATTGTCTACATCATCATGTTCTTTGTGGCGGTCTCGATTGTGGTGTTGATTTTGAATTGGATTCGCGACCGAAAACTGATCGTGACCGAGGACAAAATTATTTTTCACCACCGGTACCACGAACGCGTCATTCACCTCAGCGACATCGAATGGATGCACATCGGGCGTGAAATGCTGGTGCAGACAGCGGGCAGGTTCCAGATGGTGGTATTCAAGATGAAGGGCCGCTTGCGGCTGTTCCGGATACGCGTCGGGCGATACGAACGCGACCGCGAGCTGGTGGCGGAGATGGAGCGCATAGCGGAGCGTGTGCCGAAGGGCAAGCGGGGGCGGTTTGGGATGAGTCGGCGAAAATCCGTCTGAATTCTGATAACTGACAACTGATTACTGAATTTGTTCTCATCAATAAAAAAAATACACTTCGTCGGCATTGGCGGTATCGGCATGAGCGGCATTGCGGAAATATTGCTCGACCAGAATTTTGCCGTGAGCGGTTCCGATAAGTCGCTCTCCGAAGTCACCGAACGCTTGCAGAAGCTCGGTGCGACGATTTACGAGGGCCACAAAGCCGCGAACATCGCGAACGACGTCGATGCGCTCGTATACTCCTCGGCGGTAACGCCGGATAATCCGGAAGTCGTCGAGGCACAGAGGCGGAAGATACCCATTATCCGCCGCGCAGAAATGCTCGCCGAGGTGATGCGCCTGAAGTACGGCATCGGCATTGCCGGCACGCACGGCAAAACGACGACGACCTCGATGATCAGCCTCGTGCTGATGGAAGGCGGACTTGACCCGACTGTTATCGTTGGCGGAAAACTGAGCGGCTTGGGAGGAACGAACGCGCGGCTCGGCAAGGGAGATTTCATCGTGGTGGAGGCGGACGAATTCGACCGGTCGTTTCTGTCGTTAACGCCGACAATTGCCGTGCTGACGACGCTCGAGACCGACCATCTTGACTGCTATCGTGATTTGGA
>DASWKY010000023.1:0-3917 GCA_036396395.1 Bacteroidota bacterium
TACGCGACACATTGTCTGCGTCGCGGCTGGTTGCAACAGTTGCGCCAGCGCCAACGAATGCTCCAAAGGCCGCACCAAGTTTTGCGCCGAACTCCGGGTTCATTTCGATATTGGAAATTCCTGAGACGCGCGCTTCGGCGAACAATTCGCGCAGCCACCGGTCTTCCCACACCAGACTGCGCGTGACGATGGCACCTTCTTCAACGACCTTCTCGGGCCATAGTTTAATATTGGAAAGCAACTGGCTTCGCTTGCCGATAATACACTGGTCGCTCATGAACACGTTATCGTGGATCACCACTTCATCACCTACGATACATTTTTGGCCGATGATGGAGGCGGAGACATCGGAGCGTGAACCGATCTGCGTGCCGTGCCAGATGACGGAGTTGCGGATCACCGCGCCTGAAAAAATTTCGCAATCGTTGCCTATCACGGAGTTTACGATGACTGCGTCGCGGTGAATACGGGTATGTTTTCCTATCACGACCGTGCCGGAAAAATTCCGTTCGTTCGTTTCCACTTTACTTCCGTCGTCGAGGTAGATGTTTTCTGTTTTCTTTCCCGCGAGCTTGACCCGCACCGTGCCGCGCAGGATATCATTATGTGCTTCCTGATATTCGCTCAGATTGCCGATATCCCGCCAATAGCCTTCCGCAACATACCCGAACAGTCCGAGGTCTTGTTCGAGCAGAAGGGGAAAAAGATTCTTGCTGAAATCGAATTCCTCGCCCCGTGGGATGAGGTCGAGAACTTCCGGCTCAAGAATATAGATGCCCGTATTGATGGTATCGCTAAAGACTTCACCCCACGATGGTTTTTCGAGGAAACGGGTAATTTTGCCGTCATCGCGGGCGAGCACAACGCCGAACTGCAGTGGATTCACCGCTCTCGTCAGTACAATGGTCGCCATCGCTTTTTTGGATTCGTGGAATTTGATTGCGGCGGTCAGGTCGAAGTCGGTCAGCACGTCCCCGCTGATGACGAGGAAACGCTGGTCGAGAAAATCTTTCGCATTGCGCACGCTTCCCGCCGTCCCGAAATCCGCCTCCGCCTTGCGGTACTGGAGCTTCACGCCGAAGTCACTGCCGTCGCCGAAATAATTCGTGATGTTCTCCGGCTGGTAGAACAGCGTCGCGATGTGCTCGGTAATGCCGTGGTCTCTCAACAGCATAATGATGTGTTCCATCATCGGTCTGTTGACCATCGGCACCATCGGTTTTGGAATATTACAGGTGAGCGGCCTGAGCCTGGTTCCGAAGCCGCCCGCCATTATTACAGCTTTCATTGGAGGTAGGATAAGACGAATACGTTGTGCAAAGAAGATTTAGTGAAAAAGTAGGTAAAAAAAGCTACTGCCGCAAGGCAACATGGAAAGAAGAATGACATTCCGACCGAAGAGTGAGATGGAATTTCCGAGCAGAATAAGCTCCGGCCGTCAAAAAGACGGTGTTTTACCTTGACTTTCGCATGGTATTTGGGTAACTTAATGAACAATTTGAGGGCATCCAATACAACTTCTGCATTCAATGATTGACGCCCGTGCGCTTATGACAATTCGTTCGTGGTTTAACGCTCTCTCGCGAAGCCAGGAACTGATTGCCCTCGCGGGCGTCGTTCTGTTTTTTGTTGGTTTGGTCGCTGGGTCCTCCGTCGCTTTTTTGCTATCGGGCGCAGGGCTGGCTTATGTTGCTGTCACGTTCCGTCGTCCGGAGCACGGTCAATCCTCGCCGGAGGATAACGGAGGAGTGCATAGGAGACCGCAACAATCTTTCCACAATGCGGAGGAAGTCCCCGAAATGAAAAAAATCGTTTTCGACGATTTTCAACCTGAAAGGAAATCCTATAGGGTAGACGTCGAGGAAAGCGTAGGCGTACCGGCGGAACCCGTCGGGGTAGGGGCGGCACGTGCGATTCACGTGAAGGCGAAGGATTATACGTTTCAGCTCTCGGATTTTTGCGACGTCGAAGAGGAAATATTCAACCGCGAAGCAGGACCCAAATCCGAGTTTAGCTTTTTAATGAAGAAAGTGTTGACAACGGTCAAAGAAGCCAACTTTGCGCACACGGTTGCGCTTTTTTGGATCAACCGGGATAAGAACCAAATGGTGCTGGAGAGCTTTGCGTCGGACAGCGATAGATTTACCGCGCACAGGCGCCGCGAGCTTGGCACCGATATTATCAGCCAGATTGCGGAGAGCGGGAAGCCGCAAATCCTCAGCCGCGTCAATATCGCCGGACAGCTTGAGATGCTCGGCTACTACGAAGGTGTAGAGCCGGTAAAAGCGTTTGCCGGCGTGCCGGTGTTTTATCCGAAAGCAGGCAGTAAGGCGGGTGAGCCTGTTGCTGTGATGGTGCTGGACAGTCTTGTCGAAGATGCGTTTGGCTCGGAGACGCTAGCCCTCTTGGGGCAGTTCACGAAGCTTATCTCCGCGCTGATAAAGAGCTACACGGACAAATACGATTTATTGCTGGATTCCGAAGTCCTGCGTTCTATCACCCGAATGCGTGAGCAGTTGAAGTTAGACTTCAGCCTCTACAATACTGTCCGTACACTTTCGGAAGAAGCTTCCCGGCTGGTCGCATGGGATTATATTTCAGTTGTGTTGTATGACGAGGGCAGGAAGTCTTGGGTGGTTCAGTATGTGATGAACAGAATGAACGACCCGTACGTCGCGGTGACGCAGGAAGTAGACCCACAGCATAGTTTGGTGGGCACGGTGTTGCAGGCGAGCGTGCCGCGCATGTTCGATAAGTTCGACCCGGAAGGGCTTCCGCGGTTCTATAAAGCCGAGCGCGTGGATTCCGGCGGAGCGGTAATGCTACTGCCGATTAATTCCGTCAGCCGTTGCTACGGCGTCTTGATGGTGGAAAGTAAAGACCCGAAGACGTATTCTGAATCTGATTCCAAGCTTCTGTTGAAACTGGTAGAGACTGCTTCCGTCGGGCTGGAAATACTGAGTCTCTCGGAAGTGGTCAACAATTACGTTTCGATGGATGAAACGACTGGTGTCGCCGCGCGAAAATACTTCATGGCGCGCATGCACGAAGAAGTCCAGCGTACGAACGATTTTTCGACCGATCTGGCGCTTGTGATGGTGTCCATCGATTCCATGAACGACTTATTGAGCAGGTACGGCAAGGACGGATTCGATTTTGCGCTACAGAACGTCGGCAGGATGGTGAAGACCTTCATCCGTCCGTACGACGTCGTGGGCAGGTATGACTTCAACCAGTTTGCCGTGTTACTGATGCATACAACGGCAAACGAAGCATTTCTCTGGGCGGAAAAACTGCGGAAGAACATCGCCAGCAACATTATCAATCTGGACCAAAAAAGTTTCTCCGTGACGATCAGCGCAGGTGTGTGCGGCTCGACGGAAGATGCGAGCGATGTCGAGTTGATGGGAAATGCGACGCAAGTGTTGCGCAAGGCAGTCGAGGCAGGCGGAAATTTAGTACGAGTGTTTTAACACAGATACAATATAGAGGACAATAAGGAGCGGCAATGGCAAAGCAACAAGATTTCGCAGAAAAAGCGAAAAAGGGAATGTCGGAAAAAGGCACCAAGTGCCCGAAATGCGGCACAGTTAAAGTTCCTATGCTCTACGTGCAGTCGACGCGCTCGGCGCATGCATCCTATCGTTTCAACAGACAGATTGTCCAGGTCTGCAAGTGTAACGAGAAAGAGATCTACGGGTAAGCAGTACATCTTTCCGCACGCCTCACACGCAATCGATTCTTGACAGTGGGTAACGTACTCTGTGTCGTACTTGACGGCGTAGGCATCGGGGCATTACCCGATGCCGCCACGTACGGCGATGTCGGTGCAAACACCATCGCCAATACTGCACGCGTGGTCGGCGGGCTAAGCCTGCCGAACCTCGGGCGTCTCGGGCTTGGCAATATTGCCGCCA
>DASWKY010000024.1:0-3614 GCA_036396395.1 Bacteroidota bacterium
GCGAAATGATGGGTTATTGTTTCGCGTAGTTCGCGTTTTTCGTGGGTAGTAAATCCTATGCCTCGAAACACACCCTTAATGATCCACATTGTCCCGGGCAAATGCGATTTTTGCGGCTGTTGCGTGGGCGTGTGTCCTGAAGACGCTATCGAGTTGATGGAATCGGAAATCCGCATTATTGACGAGCGATGCACGAACTGCCGCAAATGCGTCTGGGGTTGCCCTTGGGAAGTCATTGAGTTCCATAAAGAAGGCGTGGCGGATTTGCCGAAGGCTGTTGTTCTCCCCTGAAATCCTATGAATAATTCCTACGACGTCATTGTTGTCGGTGCGGGACCTGCCGGTTCGACGGCGGCGCGGTACGCCGCGGCGGGCGGCGCGTCCGTGTTGATGTTGGAAAAGGACCGCGACGTGGGTTACCCGGTACGGTGCGGCGAGGCGGTGAGCCACGAAGGCGTGGTGCAGTTTATTGAGCCGGATGAGAAATGGATCGCCGCGCGCTGCACGAAGTTTCGCCTGATTTCTCCGAACGGCAGCGCGGTGATTCCGAAGCTGGACGGGTTAGCCTATGTGCTTGAGCGGCGGCTGTTCGATTATGATCTTGCGAAAGTTGCGGCGCGGGAAGGTGCAGAGGTGGTCACCAAGGCATACGTATATGACCTCATCAAATCAAACGGCACGGTCGAAGGCGTGAAGGCGATGGTCAAGGATCAAAAGGTGGAAATTCGCGCCAAGACAGTGATTGCCGCCGACGGCGTCGAGAGTCGAGTCGGCAAATGGGCGGGCATTGACACGACCACGCACATTCATGACATGGAAAGTTGCGCGCAGGTTACGCTGACCGGTATTCAAGTTGACGAGGGTATTCTCGATTTTTATTTCGGCGAAGATGTCGCCCCCGGCGGCTACCTGTGGGTATTTCCGAAGGGAAAAGACGCCGCCAATGTCGGGCTTGGTGTTAATGTTGAGAGTGCGAAGAAAAAATCTGCCATTAAGTTCTTAGAGGAATTTGTCGAGAAAAAATTCCCCGGCGCGGCACAATTGACAAGAATCGCAGGCGGTGTGCCGTGTGCAAAGACGTGCGACCAGATTGTGAAGAACAATGTCATGCTCATCGGCGATGCGGCGCACCAAGTCAACCCGCTCTCCGGCGGTGGCATTATCAGTGGCATGATCGGCGGAATGATTGCCGGGCAGGTAGCCGCGGAGGCGGTGCGGAACAACGACCTGCGCCATCTCGCACAATATGAAAAGCGCTGGCATAAGCGGCTGGGCTGGCGGCATGAAGTATTTTACAATATCAAGGAAGCCATTTCGAGTTTTTCCGACGAGACACTGGACAAGCTCTGCGCTGACGGAGCGAAACTGCCCGACGAGAAACGCACGGTCGGCGGCATCTTCCGTACCGCGCTCTGGAACCAACCCTCAATGTTGCTTGATGTGGCACGGGTATTTATCAGTTGACACGCGTCATCTATCCTGTTCCTTTCTTGAATCTCGACGCCCCTCCCCGTATATTACATAGTTAATGACCTGCACAGCGTAGTGCCACAATCGCAATTCACCAATATCCTTGTAGTCCGCACTGACCGCATCGGCGATGTTCTTCTTTCTTTGCCGATGGTTCATGTGTTGCGTGCGAATTTTCCCGAAGCGCGAATTTCTTTTCTGCTCAGAAATTATACGAGAGAACTCGTAGAAGGTCAGCAAGGGTTAGACGCAACCCTCTCCATAGATTCGGCGCAAGGCCCAAAATCATTTTTAACCATGCTCTCTGTAATTTGGGCGCACAACTTCGACCTCGTCGTACTCGCCTACCCGACGTTCCGGTTGGCGCTGTTGATGTTTCTCGCGAGAATTTCCACGCGCGTTGGAACAGGCTACCGGTGGTATTCATTTCTGTTTACTCGAAAAGTATATGAACACCGCAAGACAGCTGAGAAGCACGAATTAGAGTATAATCTTTCATTGTTGGAAGCCGTTGGGTGCTCGTTCGAGCGATACCCGAAGCCGGTTCTCACATTAAGTCGAGAACATCAAGAGGCGGCGGAGAAAATCCTGCAAGAGCTTCGCTTAGCTGAAGCTGAGAGGGTTGTCGTTCTTCACCCAGGCAGTGGCGGCTCGGCACGTGATTGGAGTCTGGAGAACTTTGGCAAACTTGCGTACGAGCTTCGTGCGCGCGGGTATTCGGTTGTGGTCACTGGGGGACCCGGCGAAGAACGGCTCGTGCAAACGGTTCTCAAGCTTGCGGGCGATGGCGTCCACGCACTTGTAAATAGATTATCGTTGTTAGAACTCGCGGCGCTCTTGAGGCATGTTGGACTCTTCATCTCAAACTCCACAGGACCCTTGCACATCGCCGCCGCAGTTGGTACGCCGGTCATCGGATTCTATCCCCCGATTCTTGCCTGCAGTCCGCAACGATGGGGTCCCTATACCGACACGAAAACGGTATTTGTACCCGACCGTAATGCTTGCGTCCGGTGCAAAGGTGGTCCCTGTCAGGGGAATGAGTGCATGGAGCAAATCGAAGTGAACCGTGTCGTTCAGGAAGTGGAGCGAGTGTTTTCAGTTCTGAAACAACCCATTGCCGAGGCGCAGTCTTGAAGCGAATATCTGCTCTCGTAATTTTCTGTTTGGCTTTCCCCGGCGTCGAAACGCGCGCGCAGGATTCCTTGATGTTTCCTGTGAGCACTCCGTCACTGCGTATCGTGCCGAACTCGGCTTTTCGCGCGGGAGAGAGATTAGTATTCGATGTGGGCTATAGCTTTTTCACCGCGGGCGAAGCGGTGTTTGAAGTCCCTGATATGGACACTGTGAACGGCAGGCCCAGTTACCGCGTCTTGTTTACCGTCAATTCGACTCCCTCGTTTTCGTGGATTTACCGCGTTGAAGACCGCTACGAAACTATTATCGACGAGCAAGGCTTGTTCCCGTGGCGATTTTCACAGAAAATCCGCGAGGGAAAGTTTTCCCGTGATTTCGAAGCAGAATTTGACCAAATTAACAATATCGCACGAACGTCGGAAGGCGATTATCCCATCCCCCCGTATGTACAGGATATCGTGTCGGCGTTTTATTTTACGCGGACGATTGATTTTACCGGTTTTCATCCCGGGCAAAAAGTGTTGATGGAGAATTTCTATAAAGATACGACCCATACCCTTGCCATCAAGTATCTTGGCAGGCAGGAAATCAGCGTCGACGCAGGGACGTTCAAGTGCATTATCGTCGAGCCGCTGATACAACAAGGCGGTCTTTTTAAAAGCGACGGACGCGTACTTATCTGGATGACAGACGACGAGCGGAAAATACCGGTCAAGGTCGATACGAAAGTCCTTGTCGGGTCAATTGTCGCCGAGTTGAGAGAATACTCCGGCATTGCAGGGCCCATTGTAGCGAAAACAAAATAAGCGGATGTCAAAATTTCATTACAGGGCACGATGAACGCACAGTCCCAATAAAAGGATGGCATGACGGACGATACACAGCAGATTCCAGAACATGAGCATGTGCCGCCGGACGAACAATCGTTCGTCGAACGTCACAATATCCATCCCATCATTTTTGCGTTGGGCTGTTTGTTTGTCGTCTTCCTGTTGTATCAGGTGGTC
>DASWKY010000025.1:0-5942 GCA_036396395.1 Bacteroidota bacterium
ACCTCTTCCCGCGCCGAAGGTGTGCCAAGCGGGTTGAAGAAACGGAAATGTTGCGCGGCGTTCATGGTATATCCCTTTGCGACATACATTCCGGTGATCGGGTCGATGGTATAGACGCCACGATATTCTTTTTTAACGATACGCCCGAGTGTTTCAATGAGCCGGTCTACATCCTCTTCATTATTGTAACAGCCGAAACTCGCCCGTACCATGCCGGGAAGTTTCGGGTTGTCACAGCGGTCGGCGCGCTTCGCCTTTTCTTCTTCGGGCGTCACGCCGAGGAGTTTTCGCATGTACGGTTGTGCACAGAAATTTCCGTTGCGCACGCCGATGCCGCCTTCCATGCTGAGGACTGTCGCCACAAGCGCGTGGTCTGCGCTCTCGACCGTAAAAGGAATAACGCCTACCTTGTTGGAAAAGTTCTCGGTGGGTCCGTAGATGCGTACACCGGCGATACTCTTCATCTTCGGTATCGCATAGGCTAACAATGCTTGCTCGTGTTGGGCAATCGTATCCATCCCCACCGCCTGCAGGACGGTGATCGCTTCCGCAAGCGCAACGGCCCCGACAACGTTCGGACTGCCCGCTTCTTCTTTCTGCGGCGCGGCGCCCCATTCTACTTCCTCCAACCCGACGTACGAAACCGTCCCCCCGCCGACTATATCCGGCTCGCCTTTCTCAAAAAAATCGGCAGGACCCACCAGCACACCGATGCCGAACGGCGCATACATCTTATGCGCTGAGTACGCGACGAAATCCAAATGCCGGGGGTCGTTGTTGGGAAGAATATCAATGGCCCGATGCGGGACAAGCTGTGCGACGTCGACGAAAATTTTGGCTCCCGCCTCGTGCGCCCATTGGGCGATATCGTGCACGGGACTACAGATGCCAGTAACATTCGACGCGCCGCTGACTGCGACTAACTTCACCGCGCCTTTATGCGCGCGCAGAGCGTCTTGAAGTTCCTGTAGGTCAATGCCACCGTCGGAGCTAATGCCTACGTGTATAACGTTGCAATACTTCCGCCATGGCAGGTCGTTGGAGTGGTGTTCAAGCGACGTGGTAATCACCACATCGTCCGGCTTAAACTGAAAGCGGTATGCAAGTTTATTAACGCATTCGGTCGTGTTCTTGCCGAAGATCACCACGTTCCATGTCGGGTCGGCGCCGACGAATGCACCCGCGATGCGGTGCGCTTCGTCGTACACGTTCGTCGCCACGACGGCTTTGAAACCTGTGCCGCGGTGAACACTCGAATACCACGGCATAAATTCTTCGATGGACTTCATCACACTACGGAACGCTGGCGTGCTGGCGGCGTTATCGAGAAATACGTACGGTCGCTCGGAGCCGTCGAGCAACGGCACGTTCTGATTAATGCCGACTATTTCGTTTCGCAGGTCTTCTATTGTTAGCGTTACGCCGTTTGTGGGTTTCATAGTTTAACCGTTGAATAGCATTGCCACAAAGACGCAAAAAAATGGATTTTCTCTTGGTGTCTTTGAGACTTTATAGCTGTATGTTAACTGACTTTATAAAATAGCCAATGTGAAGTGGAAAGGCAAGGCGACTCAAACTGCCAACCCGATTGACAATTCTCGGCTTTTTGTTTTCCAAAATCCCACAGCAAGAAACAGCCACCCTGCAAGAAATGCCAGCCCGCCCACAGGCGTAACCGCTCCGAACATACTTGTTCCGGTTGCCGCAAGCATGTAGAGGCTTCCGGAAAACAGCACAATCCCGGACACGAACAACCAGCCTGCTTTTGAAAATGATACGTGCGAGTATTTCTGGAACGCCCACCCGGCAATAAACAGCGCGAAGGAGTGATACATCTGGTAGCGCACACCCGTTTCGAAAATGGAGAGCATCTCCGGCGACAGCGACTCCTTCAACGAATGCGCTCCGAACGCACCAAGCGCGACGCCAAGGAATGCGCTTAGCGAGCCGAAGATATAAAAGATATTTTTCATACTTGTTGCGTGGTGTTATGGAACAACCGCCACGATCCTCAACGGTGCGCCACTGCCGCCTTTGATCTTCATCGGCAACGCGATAACGGTAAAATTTTTCTCCGGCAGTTGGTCGAGATTCGCGACGTTCTCAAACGCGGGGATGTTTTCTTTATACAGCGTCACGTGGCTTTCAAAGAGTGTCGATTGACCGTAGTCGATGCTCGGCGTATCGAGTCCGATGGCTTTTATTTTCCCGTTCTCTACAATCCACTTCGCCGCATCCGGATGAAGTCCGGGAAAATGAAGCTTCTTCACCGCCGAATCTCCCCGCTCAGCAGTGCCCATGTACCGCATGCGGTCGGGCCAGTACTTGCCGAACCCCGTGCGCAGTAAAACGATTGCACCGTCGGGAATCGCGCCGTTCCGTTTCCCAAGTGCATCTGCATCTTAGTGATATCCCCGACTTGATACTGAAGAAAGGAGTATGCTTGTCTCACAATATACTGATGAACCCATTCTTTGTGAGCTAAAGAGATATCACTTAAAGTCCAAAACATAATTATAATTATGAGTATTTTCTTCATGACCCAATCTCCTTAGAAGTAATTCTAAGCTCTGGTCCTGTGAAATATTCAAAAAATATTTAACCCGACCCCAAAATCAATGTTGAATATCCATCCATCTGACCGATAGATAGGTTTCTCTTCTGATAAATAGGAATTCTTTGTACGTTTGAAGGAAGGGCCTACTCCAGCGCGAGCAAAAAAAATAAAACCACGTTTTCGGGATATTAACCCAATATCAGCAGTCGCTATTAGATAATTAAACGGATTCTCGTTTGGCGGAACTACCGATTCTAAGCTCGAAACTGCGGTTATCGACATACCAACTACAAATGGCCGTGTCCTCTCGGGGTGCCAATTAAGACCAATACTGTATCGTGTTTGTGTACTGGCAATCCCCCCCAAGAAAACGAAAAAATGTGCTGGATTATCGCCTATTGAGACTTCCGCCGACCAATGATCAGCGAAGAAGATGATTCCCCCTACCCTAATTCCTTTGTGCCAACCTTCTGCAAGATGAATGTTGATAAGCGATGTTTTTGAAGAATCTAACTGAGTTGAACTTTCTACAGAGTCAACTTGAGCAAAGGTTGGTACAAAGAAGAAAAAAGAAAGAAAACTGAGCATAAAAATTTTTTTCATATTAACTCCATTTTTGTCTTGGCAGTCACGGTCCACACCGTGACTGCACCGAATGGGTCACGGAATGGTCCGTGACCGCCCGGTCTTTTCAAAATGCACCACTACCCAAACTGCCAATCCGCTTGACAATTCTCAGCTTTTTGTTTTCCAAAATCCCGCAGCAAGAAATAGCCATCCTGCTAGAAATGCCAGCCCGCCGACAGGCGTAACCGCTCCGAACGTACTCGTACCGGTTTGCCGCAAGCATATACAGACTTCCAGAAAACAACACAATCCCCGACACAAATAACCAGCCTGCTTTTGAGAATGATACGTGCGAGTATTTCTGGAACGCCCAACCCGCGATAAACAGCGCAAACGAGTGATATATCTGGTAGCGCACACCCGTTTCGAAAATGGCGAGCATCTCAGCCGACAGCGACTCCTTCAACGAATGCGCACCGAACGCACCAAGCGCGACGCCTGTGAATGCGCTTAGCGAGCCGAAGATATAAAAAATATTTTTCATTATTGACCTTACTGCTAAGCGACGGCGTCAGACTTCGACGGACTCTATCGAGCGTCCCTGCCTGCCGCCTGCCTACCGTTAGGCAGGCAGGTCGCCGAGGCTTTCGTGTATTGAAAACGCTCGGCGGGACGCCTTCGTGTTAGGTCTGGTATTATGGAACAACCGCCGCGATCCTCAACGGTGCGCCACTGCCGCCTTTGATTTTCATCGGCAAGGCGATAACGGTAAAATTTTTCTCCGGCAGTTGGTCGAGATTCGCGACGTTCTCAAACGCGGGGATGTTTTCTTTATACAGCGTCACGTGGCTTTCGAAGAGCGTTGATTGGCCGTAGTCGATACTCGGCGTATCGAGCCCGATGGCTTTGATTTTCCGGTTCTCAGTGATCCACTTCGCCGCATCCGGATGGAGTCCGGGGAAATGAAGCTTCTTCACCGCCGAATCTCCTAACTCGGCAGTTCCCATATACAGCACGCGGTCGGGCCAGTACTTGCCGAACCCCGTGCGCAGTAAAACGATTGCGCCGTCGGGAATCTCGCCGTTCCGCTTCTCCCAATTTTGAAAATCCTCTACGGACACCAGATAATCCCGGTTCGCCGCGCATTGCTCGACAACATCGATGAGAATCCCGGTTCCAATCAGTTGATCAACGGGAATCTGCTCGATGGTGTTCTTGCCTTCCGCGAAATGAATCGGTGCGTCAAGGTGCGTGCCGCCGTGTTCTGGCGCCCAGAAACGATTCGCCGTATAAAAGTATCCGTCCGGCGTATATCCTTCCGAACCCTTTTCAAACACAAATCCCTTCTCCGTCGGCCAGTAGATGGCGGTGGAGTCGAAGACATGCGTGAGGTCGATGATGGTTCCGGCAAATGGTTCTGTCTTTGGCATACAAGAAACGATAAGCAACGATAAGCTCAAAGTAAATATGTTTCGCATGGTAAAATTACCCTTCATGCTACGTCATACCCGCATGCTTTAAGCGGGTATCTATTCTCTGGATTCCCGATAACAGCACTCGGGAATGACACAGCTATTTATTTCCCATCATCTTCGCAGCCGTCGCGAATTCACAATAATAAACAGACTACTTCCCACCATTGCAAGCGCGGCGACGATGGGATGCAATAATCCAATAACCGCAAGGATGATTCCCACGGCGTTGTAGGCGAACGCCCAGAAGAGATTCCACTTGATGGTGCTCAGCGTTTTGCGGGAAAACCGGATGAGCCAGGGGAGTTTTTCTAAGTGGTCGCCGAGAATCGTCACGTCCGCGCTTTCTTTGGCGATATCGGTGGCAGATCCGAGCGTAACGCCCGCGTCTGCGGCGGCGAGCGAAGGCGCGTCGTTAATCCCGTCGCCCACCATCACCACCGCGCCGTCCTGTTTGAGCGATTCGATAAGCCGCAACTTATCGGCGGGCATCAGTTTACCGTACGCGCGCTGAACCTGAGTTTCTCGTTGTACGGCTTCAGTCGCTTCGGTTGTATCCCCAGAAAGCAACGCGGTCGCGATGCCGTCGTTGTGCAATTCTTGCACAGCAGTGCGCGCGTTCAGACGCACGGTATCCCGCAAAGTCACAGACCCTTGTACTGCTCCATCCCAGCGTGCGAAAATTGTCGTTGCGCTCTCAACTTGCGGCATCGGAAAATTCTCCGGAAACATGCCCCGCGCTCCTGCGAGAACTTCTGTCCAATGCCCGTTCACGCGCACTTCCCCCTTCACCCCAACTCCCGGCACAGCCGTTACATTGCGCGTGTCGGTGGTCGTTATTCCTTTGCGTTCCGCATACTCAACGATTGTCTTGCCGAGGGGATGCTCGGAATTTTTTTCCAGCGAAGCAACATGCGAAAGAAATTTGTTCTCGTCTGTTCGGCTCTTGATATTCGACACAGCAAATGTCCCGGTAGTCAGTGTGCCGGTTTTATCGAACGCCACCGTGCGCGTACGTGCGAACGTTTCGAACACGGCGGTCGAGCGGACGAGAATGCCGTTCGCCGCCGCGTGTTCGAGCGCGACCGTGTTTGCTAGCGGCGCGCCGATACCCAGCGCGCAGGGACAAGCAACGACGAGCACCGTCAAGGCGTGTAACAGCGCAATGTCTGCTGATACAAGAAACGCCCAGCCGGTAAATGTGAGAATAGCAACGGCTATCACAATGGGAATAAACCGCGCGGCGAGCCGGTCAACATACTGCTGGATATTCGACCGCATGCGCTGTGCCTGTTCCATCAGCCGCACGACCTGCGAGTATGACGTTTCCGCGTACACAGCTGAGA
>DASWKY010000026.1:0-15377 GCA_036396395.1 Bacteroidota bacterium
CCGCTCATCTTCTACAGCTCCCATCTTCACTTCCAGCAGACGAACGTCACGCCCGGCTTTCTGCCGGAAGGCATCGGCGGGTTCTTCGAGTTCCTCAAGGGTAGGGTTGTCATCCCGTACCTGGGGTCCATCGAGCAGTTCGCGCACGTCATCCGCCACGAACTCGTGCACGTCTTCATGCACAGCAAGCTCAACCGCGTGCTCTTAGACCATCGCCAAACGCAGGACCGCGGCGTGCCATCGTGGTTCACCGAGGGGCTAGCGGAATTCTGGTCCACCGAATGGGATACGCAGGCAGAGATGGTCATCCGTGACGCCGTCATTAACAATTACATCATCCCTGTCGCCGACATGGACCGCATTTACGGCTCGTTCCTCCTCTATAAAGAGGGACAGAAGGTGCTGGAGTTCATCGCCGAGCGCTACGGGGAGGAAACCATTCTCTTGCTGATGGAAAATTTCTGGAAAGCCAACACATTCAGCGAGGTGATGCGCCATACCATCGGCAAAGACTTTAAACAACTCGATGAAGAATGGCTGTACTATCTGAAGAAAAAATATTACCCGTATATCGGTACGGAGGATATGCCGAGCGGCGTCACGAAAAACGTCGTGGACGTCGGTTTCAATCACAAGCCCGTATTCTTTAAGGACGGCGAGAAGCGGGAAGTGTATTTCGTCGGCAACCATACCGGCTATACGAGTATATACCGCATAGACCTGAATGCCGAAAAAGCCAGCGCAGAAAAAGTCATTGAGGGGGAAACATCGGATGACTTCGAGGCATTCCACTTGTTCCAAAGCAAAATGGATATTTCGAAAGACGGCATGCTCGCGTTCATCACCAAGAGCGGTGAAAACGACGCACTGCATCTCTACAATGTGAAAGCGGACGAGTTGGTCGAAACGATTCGCTTCCGCTCACTCATCGTCCTGACTTCCCCCTCGTGGTCGCCGGACGGAACGCGTGTTGTGTTTTCCGCCGTGGATAAATCCGGCAACAATGATCTCTACATTTTAGAAATCGCCACCCGTTCGCTCACCCGGCTGACAAACGACCATTACGACGACCGCGACCCCGCTTGGTCTCCCGACGGCAATCGTATCGCCTTTAGCTCCGACCGCGCGCCCAAGGGCAACGAGGGCATCTACAATATGTTTCTCTATGACCTGCGCACATCCGGTATTCAGTATCTGACGACCGGCGAGTTCCGCTTCCATACCCCCGCCTGGTCGCCGGACGGCAATTGGCTCGCCTTCACGTCCGATTACGGCGGAGCGCAGAATATCTGGATGATGAAAACCGACGAGCAGTCGCTCGCCGCGCCGGAGTCAGGCTCCATCCGCTCGATGCGGAAGGTCACGAATTTCACCACCGCCGCGTTCGACCCTGCTTGGACTGACGAGGGCGACATGATCTTTGTGGCGTTTGAAAATTTCAGTTTTCAGGTCAAGCGCATTGACAACGCGCATGCGCGGTACGACTCTTCCGCCGTGCAGTATGCGTTCTTCTATGATACGGCAGTCGAACCGTGGGTACCGAAAAAAGTGGAAGGACCTTCCGTCCTCGGCGAGTATCATTACGGCGGCGAGTACCGGCTGGATGTAGCGCAGAGCCAGGTATCAACCGACCCGATCTTCGGGACATCCGGGGGCGCTGCGCTCGCGATGAGCGATATGCTCGGCAACGACCAGTACTATTTCCTCGTGTATAACACCGCACAGGCGCAATCGGAATTTTTAGAGAGCTTCAACGTCGCCATTTCCAGGATTTCACTCGGCACGCGCGCCAACCATGCGTACGGCATTTTCCATTTTGCAGGCAACCGGTATGATTTAACCGACCCGGACTTGTTTTTCTATGAACGAGCCTTCGGCGGATACTTCGCGCTTAGCTACCCGCTCTCGAAATTCAAACGCGTCGAAGCCAGTCTCACTGTGAGCAATTCCGATAAGGATATTCTCTTCGGCGCATTGCCGCGCAAAGCGTTGCTGACCTCCAGCTCGATTTCCTTCGTGTGGGATAACTCCCTCTGGGGACCGAGCGGACCGCTCGACGGCAACCGCATGAAGCTCACGCTCGCCTACACGACCGATGTGCAATACTCGAATGTCGATTATTACACCGTTCTCGCGGACTACCGCCACTACTGGAGAATTTCGACGCGCAGCGCGATCGCTTCCCGCGTCAATGTGTGGTACAATGAAGGAAAAGAAGCGCGGCGGTTCTTCATGGGCGGCAGTTGGGATTTGCGCGGGTGGGATCGCTGGTCGATACGCGGCGAAAAAATCTGGCTCACCAGCCATGAACTGCGCTTCCCGTTCATCGATGTGCTCGGCATCCGTTTCCCGTTCGGGGGCATTTCCTTCGGGTCTATTCGTGGCGCGGTCTTTGCGGATTTCGGCGGCGCGTGGGACGACACCTATAAAGACACCAAGGGCAGTGTGGGAACCGGCGTGCGGCTGAACTTCGCCGGCGCTCTCGTGCTCCGCTATGATATCGGCAAACGCATCGAAAAAGATATGACGCAGTTCCAGACCGGCATCTTCCACCAGTTCTTCTTTGGGTGGGACTTTTGAGTGCGGAATTCGGAGTGGGGAATGCCAATAGTGCATTTTCTGCATCCCGCTGTTTTATAGCGGGACGGATTGAATAAACTCAGCGTTCTCCGCGTCCTCTGCGGTGAGCAGTACATCAAGAGAAAGGATTTTCGTCATGCCGCACCGTCATTGCCGGATGTTGTTCATACTCGTTCTTGTGCCGCTTGTGCTGTTCGCGCAGGACGTGGAAAAAATGTATCAAACGGATTTCCCGCCGGAAGAATTCAAAGCGCGGTGGGAGAAGATTTTCGACAAGATCGGCGATAATGCGGTCGCCGTGGTGCAGGGCGCGCCGCAAGTGCGCGGGTTCGCATTGTCGCGGCAGGTAAATGAATTGTACTACCTGTGCGGCGTCGAAACGCCGTTCGCCTACATCAAGTTTGACGGCAGGAGCAGAAAAACCACTCTCTATCTCCCACCGCGCAATGAGCGGCTCGAGCGGAGCGAGGGAAAAATCCTCTCCGCCGACGACGCCGAGATAGTCAAGAAACTGACCGGCGTGGATGAAGTGATGAGCAGTGACATGATGCGCGGCGGCTGGCTCGCCGATACCGGCAGGACCCGCGTTGTGCTCTATGTGCCGTTTCAACCTGGAGAAGGGTATGCCGAAAGCCGCGGCGAAAATGTGCAGGCGAACACGGGCATTGCGCTGGATTACTGGGACGGGCGCTTGCCGCGCGAGGGGCAGTTTATTCAGCTGTTGCGGACGCGCCACCCGCGCGTGGAGGTGCGCGACCTGACGCCGGTTCTCGACGAACTGCGCGCCGTGAAAAGTGCGCGGGAAATCGCCCTCATCCGCCGCGCGTCGCAGTTGGCGGGACACGCGATCGTCGAAGCCATCAAGAGCGCGAAGCCCGGCATGTACGAGTACCAGCTTGAAGCGGCGGCGCGCTACGTGTACACTGTCAACGGCTCACGCATGGACGGCTACCGCGCCATCATCGCATCAGGCACGGCGAATATCTGGAACGCTCATTATTTTCGCAACAACAGCGTGCTCAACGACGGCGACATGGTGCTGATGGATTACGCTCCGGATTACCGCTACTACACGAGCGACGTGACGCGGATGTTCCCGGCAAACGGAAAATTCAGCCCGGTTCAGCGGGAAATTCTCGGGTTCGTCCTCGCGTACCGGAACGAGATCCTTAAGCGCATACGCCCGGGCGTGACGGCGCAACAGATTATGGACGAAGCGAAGACGGCGATGGAGCCGGTCTTCCAGCGGACGAAGTTCTCAAAGTCGGTGTACGAAAAAGCCGCACGCACGCTCGTTGAGCGCGGCGGAGGAGTCTTCTCGCACCCCGTCGGCATGGCAGTGCACGACGACGGCGGCTACCGGCAGGGTCCGCTTAAGCCGGGACATGTGTTCTCCGTCGACCCGCAACTCTGGGTGCCGGAGGAGAACCTCTATTATAGATATGAAGATGTCGTGGTGGTAACCGAGACGGGCGTGGAGAACTTTACGGATTTCCTCCCCTCCGAGCTTGCAGACATCGAAAAACTCATGCGCGAAGACGGCATTGTGCAAAAAGTGCCGCCGGTGAAGTAGCACACGTAGGGACGCACGACTGTGCGTCCGCTATTAAAAAATTGAGAGTAGCGTTATACAGAAAATGGCGACGGCGAAAAAATGTGAATACTATGACCTCTAACCTCAAATACCTCCTCCTCTCCCTGCTTCTTGTCTCGTGTTCGGGACTGCGGATTGAACGCGTACTCAGGGTAGCGCCGAACGACTGGACGCAGTACGGCGGCTCGCCCGCGCGGGCGAACACGTCGCCCATACTGCTCAAGCCCCCCTTTGAGGAAGTGTGGGAGTACAACGCGCTCGCGGGTATCAGCTCCTCGCCGCTCGTGCGGGATAGCATGGTCATCATCACCACGCTCAACGGCGAATTGCAGGTCGTCAACATCAATAACGGCAACCGGGTCGGGTATGTGATTCTCGAATCCGCAATCGCCGGCACGCCCGCGCTCGACAACCTGGATGCGGCTATCGTGCCCATCGCAGGAGGAGAAGAAACGCTCATCTCGATGTCCCTGCGCAATTCTACCGAACGCAATTGGACTGCGAAGTTAGGGTACATCGAATCCTCCCCGCTCATCGCCGACGACGCAGTGTACGTCACAACAATGAGGGGCTTAGTACACTGCCTGAAGAAAAAAGACGGCGAACAAGTGTGGGAGTTCAAGACCGGCACGGACGACCGCCGCAAGCCGGTGCGCTCCTCGCCCGCCACGGACGGACAGTTAGTGTTCTTCGGCGGGGACGACGGATTCCTGTACGCGCTGGAGAAAACAACGGGCGCGCTCAAGTGGAAATTCAACGCCGGCTCGCCGGTCTTCGCTACGCCCGTTCTCGTGAACCAAAGCGTGGTCATCCCCTCGTACAACGGTATCGTCTATAGTATAGACGCGGCGACGGGGACTGTGCGCTGGCAGTACGACGCCGGCACGCGTGTCTTCGGCAGTGCGGCGGCAAGCGCGCAAGCGGTGTACGTCGGCTCGTCGGACGGCTATTGCCACGCCATTGACCTCGCGAGCGGCAAACGGTTGTGGAGATTCGAGACAAAAAGCGGCGTCAGCTCGCCGCCTCTTATTGCGGGCGACGTGCTTTACTGGGGCTCGCAAGACCGCACGCTCTACGCGCTCGACGCGCAGAGCGGCAGAGAATTATGGAAATACGACGCGCTCGGCAGAATTAGAGTCCCGCCCGTGATTTGGGGGAATCTCCTGCTCGTCACGTCAGAAGACAAATACATTGTAGCCCTGAGGCCGATATGATGAGACAGACATACACAAACATACCGAACAACCGTCATTCCCGAATGCTTCTATCGGGAATCCATACGTGTCCCGAAGTGATCCCTCCGAAAGATGCCCGCTTACTACGTGCGGGCATGACACTTCTGTTTATTTTTTTTCTTCTTTCCACCGCCTTCGCGCAAACGGGGCGCATCTCCGTGGAGAGCACACCGAAAGGCGCGGTGGTGTACGTGGATTCCGTCCTCGCGGGCACGACGCCGCTTGAGCGGCATGAGGTTTCCGTTGGTAAACATGAATTGAAAGTCGTCTACCCGAACGCGACAAGCTGGCTCAACGTGTCGAAGCATGAAATCATCGACGTTGCCGCGGACGCCGACGCGCGGTATACGTTCGAATTAGGCTCGCTCCTTGCGCTCAACACTAAGCCCGCGGGAGCGACAGTCATGTTGCGCGACCGCGAACTCGGCGCGACGCCGTTGTATTACCGATCGCCGGACCTGATCTCCGGAACGCTCGTTCTCAAAAAAGAAGGCTACGAGCAAAGCACGATATCCGTAACGCCGGAGACGCCATTCCCGCCGCTCATTGCGCTCAAGCCGCTCGCGCAAAATATCGACGAGAAACTGCCGGACGTTCTGCCCGCCGATTACGAAAACGGCTCCTCGCCGCGCTGGGCGACGTACGCCGCGGCAACGTCCATGATTCTTTCCGGCGTCCTCTCCGCGTACTGGAAAGACCGGGCGAACAGTGATTTCGATAAATACGTTGAAACGCGCGACCCTGCTCTGCTTGCCTCCACGCAACGGCTCGACCACCGGTCGGGCATCGCGATTACCATCTCGCACGCGAGCTTCGCCGCGCTGGCGTATTTATTGTTGTCGGAATAAAACCAAGAAGTCCGACATCTTGCGGACACGCGGGCGGCGAGATGTCGGACTTCTTTCACTCTGTAAGCGCCGTTCTTCGCGAAGGTCTCCCGACCGAACGAACCGGTGCACTTTCTTCTCTCGGTGGGACACCGTCGAGAAAAAAAATCAGTCCTGCGAGGTTTTCAAAACCTCGCAGGACTGGCTTTCGCCAACGACAAAAATGTCGCTTCTTCCCTCCTCCGACCGACAAAAAAGCCTTGTACCGCCGTGTTTTCTTCGCTCTTGACTTTCTCCAAAGAAACTGCAATTTAACTCGTGCCCTCACCCCGTCCCCTCTCCCAAAAATGGGAGAGGGGTGTCTGTTGGGACGGGGTGAGGGCAACAATACGTTATGGCACTCAACTTTCTCTTTGTGGATTTTAACGCGTACTTCGCCTCGGTGGAACAGCAGATGCGCCCCGAACTGCGTGGTAAGCCGGTCGTCGTCGCGCCGATGATGACGGACTCCACGTGCGCGATTGCGGCGAGCTACGAAGCCAAGCGCTTCGGCATCAAGACCGGAACCGGCATCCGCGAGGCGAAAGCCATGTGCCCGGAATTGGTTATCGTCGAGGCGCGGCACCACGAGTACATTGATTTCCACCACCGGTTGGTGGAAGCGGTGGAATCATGCGTCCCCGTGCACAGAGTCCTCTCCATTGATGAGATGGCGTGCATGTTGACGGGCAGTCAACAACAGCGTGAAAAAGCCGTGGCGCTCGCGCAGCAGATCAAGGAAACCATCTACCGGCGCGTGGGGACGGAGATGCGGAGTTCCATCGGCATCGGTCCCAATTTGTTCTTATCCAAAACCGCGTCGGATATGCAGAAACCGAACGGGCTGGTCGTGATTGAAGAAAAGGATTTACCGGAGTGTCTGTTCAAACTTGACTTGGAAGATTTGACCGGCATCGGTTCCCGCACAAAACGAAGGTTGGAGCGGCACGATATCTTCACCGTCCAACAACTGTGCACGGCAAGCAAATCGCTCCTGCGGCAAGTCTGGGGCGGAGTCGGGGGCGAGCGCATGTACGCCAAACTGCGCGGCGAGGAAGTGTACACGCCGCCCACACAACGCTCGACCATCGGGCATTCCCACGTCCTGCCGCCGAAGCTCCGCACCGAAGACTCCGCGCTGGAGGTGCTGAACCGGCTGGTGCAGAAGGCGGGTATGCGCCTGCGCTCGTATGGTTACCGAGCGGGCGGGCTGGGCGTGCACGTACAATACATGAACGGTCCGTACTGGAGCGAAGCGATGACGTTTGATTACACGCACGAGACGAACCGCTTCCTGCAGGCGCTGACGATGCTCTGGAGCAAGAAGTCCCGCAAGGGCAAACTGCCCGCCGCCGCACACCCGTTGCGCGTCGGCATTGCGCTCTTCGAATTGAAGAAGGAAGAACACTGCACGCCGTCGCTGTTCGACATGGAAAAGAAGCCGACCGCCCTCAACACCGCCATGGACAAGCTCAATACCCGCTTCGGCAAGAATACGATTTACTTCAGCGGCAGTCACGCCGCCCGGGACGCTTCCCCCGTCCGCATCGCCTTCACCCACATCCCCGACGCCGTTGAGCAAAGGGCGTGAGCAGAAGTAAAACCTCTTCTAATTATAGGGTTTTCTGCCCTTGCAAATCTCCGGCAAAGAAGTTACTTTATATATAGAGATTAATGGGAAGGAGACTACGTGTATGTTGAACAAGATGAGTTTCTTCGTATTCCTTGTGGTGTTGCCGGCTATTTCCACTGCGCAATTCATTTCCATCAAAACAGTTCCGGTCGCTACCGGAGACCAGTTTTCGTTGTTCCCTTCGCGCAACGCTTCTATGGCAGGACTTTCGGTCGTCCTTGAAGATCCTCTGCTCGACCCATTTATTAATCCGGCAAAAGGTTCGCTCATCGAGGGTATGCAGTTCTTCGCCTCGCCGGTATATTATGGCATTTCATTCAAACTGACTTCAGCAAAATCATCCGGACTTTCACTGCCGTTAGGAATACTCTTGCATTCCAAAAATTTCTTCGGCGGACTCGTCTTGGCGCGGCAGGAATTGACAATCAGCCAACGTTTATCTATCCAGAATGTTTCGGGTCGACTAACCTTTGGAGGATCCAACAACGTCACAACACCCAACAATAATTACACGTTCATCATGGCAGGGAGAAAATTGCCGGGTACGGACATTTCGATCGGCGCGAGTGTGTTTTGGGCTGACCTTAATGCCATAGACGGCGTACAGCACCTCTACTTCAACAGCGTGGACATTAAGCAATCCGGCTCTATGGCACAGTATCGCCTCGGAGCGTTTGCTCCGCTTGACGAGGGAAGAAGCGCCGAACTGCTCCTCATGCGGCATCAATTTAAGATGACGCATGATGTATCATCACTTGTACTTTCACAATCGGAATTCCCACAGACTACCACCGAACGCCATCTCGATGAGACTGAGGGCTGGGCTGTGCGTGTCGGATACCGCGAACCGCTCGGAAAAAAATGGACGCTGGGACTTCAACTCACCGGCAATTGGAAGTCGCATCCAAAGATTCCTAACTACTCGCTCATGAACATTCCCCGCGACCCGGGGAATTCATCTGCGTATAATCTTGGAATCGGTTTCGCTCGGCACGGAGAGAAGGGATTTTCCGCTGTCGAATACATATACGAGCCTATTTGGAGCCATACGTGGGCGGATGCAAACACCATCATTCCTACGGCAACCGGAAAAATTCTTCAACCGGGACAGAAAACTGTTGAAAATCATTTCCGGTTTTCAAATTCCATCTTCCGAGTCGGATTCCACGGTGGCATTGACCGTAGCGGCTTAGATTTTGGACTACAGCTCCATTCGATAACGTATCAACTCAACCAGTATAATTTCGTCGAAGAGCGCCACGGAAATATGAAAGACTCATGGAACGAGTGGACTATAACATCCGGGTTTACGCTTACTTATTCCGGGTTCGACATTCGGTATGGCGGGATACTTACTATTGGTACCGGAGAACCGCTGGTCGAGACTGCTTCCCGCAATGCAACGGATGGATCTTCACCTGATCTACTTATCGCCTTGCGAAGGCCAATCTCAGTTAGCGATGCATGGGTGCTGACGCACCAAGTTTCGTTGATTGTTCAACTCGATTAAGAACCTGCCCTTCATCTTGAGTTTCATCCCGACTTTTTTAGCCAGCGTGAAGCCCCACCCCGACGCCGTCGAACAGAGGGCTTAGTGTTTTCCGTACAGCCGCTCCACCACAACGTTTGTCAGTTCTCGAATCAACTCCCGCTCCCCCGGCATCACATGGCCGCTCGTGTGCCAGACAAGCTCTTTCGGCTCGCGCGCTTCATCATACAAAGCGAGCGCGGACTCCTTGGGAAACATCGTATCGCCTTCGCCGTTGACCATCAACAATCGACGCGGCATGAGATAGGGAACGTACTTGTTCGGCTCAAATGGCGCGAGGATTGCTCCGCCTAACCATCCCGCAAGCCACGCGGGAACCGGAACGCCCACCCGTTCCGCGTTGCTCGCAATCACTCCGCTCAAATCGCCCCCCGCCTGAACAACCGCGGCTTGCTTGACGCGCTGGTCGATCACCGCCGCGGGCAATCCGGTAAACACACCGAAGCTCACGGAGACAACGGTCACATCGCTTCGGTCAATCCTCTTGTGCTGAAACATCCAGTCGAGGCAGGTCAACAACAGCGGTACAGTGCGAAACGCCATCGAGCGGAGTCGGAACGTCGTACCCACCGCGGACCAGCCGCGGAAATCCATTTCACCCTCGAACGGATAGTTCACTGCGACGAGCGCGACGCTATCCTGACCTTCAATCATGCCGATCACCTCTTTGCCCGTTTCAATCCCAACGCACAAGAGCGCGGCAGGAAACGGACCCTCCCCTTTGGGCAGGCGCAACCTGCCGGAAATGGAATCGCCGCTGGTAGAACGCAAAAGGAAATCATAGGTGGTCGTGAGCGCCGAATCGCCTACAAGAGTAAGCTCCATACCCTCTACCTCGCCTTTGCGCTCCAGGAACGCAGCGCGCATCCCAAAATACGTTTGCGCGGAGAGTGGCAAGACCAATACCGTCAGGAGAAAAAGAAGTTTCATGAGATATTCTTTACGCGTCCTACAACTTAGCCTGTCCGCCTTTAAAAAGCAATTGAGTTTCACCCCTACTTTCTCTACTTTACTTACCGTGAAGCCCAAGACGCAATCGGTTTTCCGATTTCTCAAACAACTGCTAATCGCCGCTCTCGCGGCAGTCGCATTCTGGATGGTCTTGCTTATGCTCTTTGAAGAAAAATTCATCTTCTTCCCCTCTGGTTATCCGGACGGATACTACGACGACGCTAAGTCGGTCCCGAACCTCGAAGACTGCTGGTTCACGGCGGAGGACGGCGTGAAGCTCCACGCGTGGTTTGCGCGTTCGGATTCCGCGCACGCGACGCTCCTCATGGCGCACGGCAACGCCGGCAACCTCGCACACCGTCTGCCCATCATCAAAGCGTTGCGCGACGCTGGGTTCAACGTGCTTATGTTCGACTACCGCGGGTACGGCAGAAGCGAAGGCTCGCCCACCGAAGACGGCGTGTACCGCGACGGCAGGGCGGCGTTCGATTATCTTTCCCAACGCACGGACGTTGATTCCTCGTCCATTATTCTCTTCGGCACGAGTCTTGGCGGCGCGGTGGCAGTGGATATCGCAACACACCGCCCGGCGGCGGGGTTGATCCTCGAGGCGACGTTTTCCAACGCAAAGGACGTTGCGCGCATCGCGTATCCGTTCCTACCCGCCCAGTTTATCCTGCGCAGTGAGTTCGATTCCGAAGAAAAAATCCGTTCAATTCGTATTCCAACCCTCTTCATTCACGGCGGCGAGGACAACATTATCCCCGTTGCACTTGGCAGAAAACTCTACGCCGCCGCGAACGAGCCGAAATCCTTCTACCTCATCCCGGGCGCCGACCACAACGATACGTTTTGGGTCGGCGGCGCGGAATATCTTCAGACCATCCGCTCATTTGCTCGTTCGTTGAAGCGTTAGTGTGCTGAACGACGCAGTTGCAGCGTTTCGTCCCTCTTGCGCATCATACATCCGGATGTAGTGTCTCCTCAGTAACCTTTAGTAACCTTTTGACCTGTAGCGAGGTCTAAGAGGTGGCACGGGAACGGCGTTTTCCCGGCTCCGCAACTATTTATGCCAAACGCCGTAAAGTAACCCAGACTCTCACGCATCGCATACCCCTCAGAAGGTGGCTCATGAAAAAGAAACTCCTTTTTTCACTCCTCGGCATTGTTATCGTCGGGATTGCCGGATTCCTGTTCTTCGGAAATTCGGAAAGCTCCGCCGAAGACATGCTCCCGAAAATAAAAGTAGAACGCGGGAACGTAACCGACAAAGCGCTGGCGGTCGGGACCATCGAGCCGGAACATGAAATTTCCGTCAAATCAAAAGTCTCCGGCGTCGTCAGCAAAATCTTCGCGGACGTCGGCGTCTTCGTCAAAGCCGGGCAACCGTTGATGGAAGTCAAGCCCGACCCGACGCCTCTCGAGTTGGCGGACGCCAAACGCCAGGTTCAGCTTGCAGAGTTGGAATTCGATAATCTCGCAAAAGAGCGCGTGCGGCAGGAATCAATGGTGAAGAAGCAACTGATCTCGCAAAAGGAATACGAGGATTTTGAGAAGCGGTATCAGGACGCCGACGTGCGCGTGAAGATCGCCCGCGAAAAACTCGCACTCTTCGAAAGCGGCAAGGTCACCATCGGCGATACGGAAATCGAATCCATCGTGAAGGCGCCAATTGACGGGTTTGTACTCAACCGCGCGGTTGAAGTCGGCGACCCCGTGACGCCACTCTCGTCATTTCAGGAAGGCACCGTGTTGATGAAAATGGCGAACATGGAACGCCTGCTCTTCAAGGGAACAGTGGATGAGATCGACGTCGGCAAACTGCGCGAAGGCATGGAAACGGAAATCCGCGTGGGCGCGCTGCCGAACGACACCGTGAGGGGCGTCCTCAGAAAAATTTGGCTGAAAGCGGAAAAGAAAGACAACGCGACGGTCTTCCCGATTGAAATCCTGATTCCTAAGGGGAACACGATCCTCTTGCGCGCGGGCTACTCCGCCAACGCGAACATTATTATCAGCCGGAAGGTGAATGTGCTCATCATTCCGGAGCGGCTTGTGACGTTTAGCGGGGATTCGGCGATTGTGAAACTCTTTTTATCGCCCACGAATCAGGAAGAGCGGCTCATCAAGACGGGCTTGAGCGATGCAATCAACATCGAAATCCTTGCCGGGCTGAACGAAGGCGATGAAGTAATGGAAAAGCCGGTGAAGAAAATCGAGTAAGGCAGTGAATAGTAAACCGAGATCTCTGAAAAATTATTTATGTACAGGTAGCCGCAACCTTTTAGGTTGCGTTTTTCGAATAAATTCGCAGGCTGAAGCCTGCGGCTACCAAATTATTTTTGGATTTTTCAGAAGTCTCAAACCGTGAATCGAGTACAGCGTGGATAAATTTTTTACTATCGTTCAAGAATTTTGGCTCGACCTGAAGGCGCAAAAGCTTCGCGCGTTCCTCACGATGTTCGGCATCGTCTGGGGCACCGTCGCGATTATCGTGCTTATCGCGTTCGGCGTCGGATTCCAGCGGCAGATGTCGATTAATTTCCACGGCATCGGTGAGAGTATCTCTATTATGTTTCCGGGCAGAACCACGAAAGCGTGGGAAGGCTTCGGCACCGGCAGGCCGATGTCGTTCATCGAAGACGATACCCGGCTTATCGCCTCGCAAGTTTCCAATATCAAGGCTATCAGCCCGGAATATTCGACGCGTACCACTGCGCGTATCGGCGAGAACATCCTCAACCCGCTCGTTGCCGGCGTGTACCCGAATTACGGCGACATGCGCAACATCATCCCAGAGATGGGCGGCAGGTTTATCAACGAGCTGGACATCGAGCACCGCCGCAGGGTGTGTATCATCGGCAACAAGGTGAAGGAATACCTGTTCGCCGATAGCGCCGCCGTCGGAAACATAGTCTTCGTCAGCTCGGTGCCGTTCACCGTGGTGGGCGTCATGTTGGAAAAAACGCAGAACTCGTCGTATAACTCCCGCGACCGCGACCGGATCTTCATTCCCGCTTCGACGTACGCCTCCGTCTTCGGCGCCATACGGCTGAACAATATCATCTACCAGGTCAAAGACCCAACGCTCGGCGAGGAAACATCGAAAGAAGTGCGTGCCGTGCTCGGCAGGCGCTACAAATTCGACCCGACCGATAAGGACGCCGTATGGATTTGGGACACCACGCAGGCGGATAAATTCTTTTTCTACTTTTTCCTCGGCTTCAACATTTTTATGGGGCTGATCGGCAGTTTCACGCTCGGCGTAGCCGGCGTGGGCGTTGCCAATATCATGTATATCGTCGTGCAGGAACGCATCAAAGAAATCGGCGTCAAGCGCGCGGTGGGGGCGAAACGGTCGAACATCCTCACGCAGTTTTTCCTTGAGACATTTTTCATCATTTTTCTCGGCTCATCTATCGGGTTCCTGATTGCGCTCGGCATTATTCAAATACTGCAATTCATGCCGATTAAAGAGTTCGTCGGAACACCTGTTTTATCAATGGAAGTCGTGATTGCCACAGTTTCCATCCTCGGACTGATCGGACTTGCGGCAGGGCTGATGCCCGCGCGCAAAGCCGCGAATTTAGACGTGGTGGAATGCCTGCGAACGTAATGCGGAATTCGGATTGCTGAGTGTGGAATATAAAAATTTACTCCGCACTCCGCATTCATCACTCCGAACTTGAAAACTATGTATACAGAACTTCTGAAAGAATTCTTTTACGACCTGAAAGCGCACCGCACGCGCGCCATTCTCACATTGGTGGCGATCACGTGGGGCACGGTTTCCGTGGTGCTGTTGCTCGCATTCGGCGACGGGCTAAGCGAGCGTATGCTCAGCGGCTTGCTGAACGCCGGCGACCGCATCATGATCGTGTACGGAGGTGAAACGGGCAAAGCCTTTGAAGGTTTGCCCAAGGGACGCCGCGTCCGTCTGACCGAAGAGGACGTGGACATCCTTGAGCGTGTAATCCCTGCTATCGAAATGATCAGCCCGCAATACCGCAAGACCGTGACGCTGGTGTACGGAAAGGTCCAGATGAACACCGAATGCGAGGGCGTCAACGCCGGCTTCGAAGAAATGCGCCGTATGTACCCAAGCGGCGGCGGGCGTTTCTTGAACTCGGTCGATGTGGACCAGCAACGGCGCGTGTTATTCCTCGGTGCGGTTATAGCGGAAGAAATTTTCGGCGAGGAAGACCCTATCGGCAAGACGATCTTTGTCGACGGCGTGCCGTTTACGATGGTCGGGGTGATGCAGAAAAAAATCCAGACCTCTTCCAATAACGGTCCCGATACACGGCGCGCGATCATGCCCCACACAACCTTCCGCACATCGTACGGCAACCGGTATGTGAACAGCATCGTCGTACGGCCCAGCGACCCGTCGAAACAGCTTCAAGTCAAGGCTGATATATACAACACCCTCGGCAGGAAATACCGGTTTGACCCGGAGGACGAACGCGCATTAGGCATTTGGGATTTTATAGAGAACGAAAAAATTAACCGAAAGATAGGACTGGGGATGTCGATTTTTCTCGGTTCGGTCGGATTCCTCACGCTTCTCATTGCCGGTGTCGGCGTTGCCAACGTGATGTACGTCGTCGTCAAGGAGCGCACGCGGGAGATCGGCGTGAAGATGGCTGTCGGCGCGAAACGGCATTACATCCTGATGCAGTTTATCTTCGAAGCGCTCCTGCTTGCGTTCATCGGCGGGGCGGTTGGGCTGTCTATTTCTTACGGTATCGTTTCACTCGTGCGCATGCTTCCCGCCGACGACGGCGCGATGCAGTTCCTCGGCAGACCAATCCTCTCGACGACCACCATGCTCCTCACCACGGGCATTTTGGCGCTCGTCGGATTGGTCGCGGGATTTTTTCCCGCGCGTAAAGCCGCCAGTGTCGACCCGGTAGAATCGCTGAGATACGAATAAGTACATCCACGAAGAGCACGAACCTGCCTGCCG